>NZ_JBFODS010000079.1:0-29915 GCF_040908445.1 Aeromonas sp. R10-2
GCCCGTGGCGGAGAATCTCCTTGGTCAGGTCTTTGCGCCGACGAAGCCCAACGAAGTCTGGACCGGTGATATCACCTATATTGCCACCGACGAAGGCTGGCTTTATCTGGCTGGTCTCAAGGATGTGTTTACCTGTGAGATAGTGGGTTATGCGATGGGAGAGCGAATGACCACCGGGTTGGTCAGTCAGGCGCTGTTTCGGGCTGTGCAGCAGAAGAGGCCACCCGTTGGGCTTATTCATCACACAGACCGGGGCAGTCAGTACTGTGCCAAGGCTTACCGGGCTCTCCAGGTACAATTTGGCATGCAGACCTCCATGTCACGCAAGGGGAACTGCTTCGACAATGCCCCGATAGAAAGCTTCTGGGGGTCTCTTAAAAATGAACTGGTTCACCACCATAGATTCGAGACGAGAGCGGAGGCCAAGGCAGCGATTCAGGAATACATAGAGATTTTTTACAACCGCCAGCGTCGGCATTCACGACTTGGCAATGTCAGCCCGGCGGAGTTTAACAAGAGGTATTGGAGAACTGCTCAGGCTGCTTGATCCGGGACTGTCCGATCTTGTCAGGACACCTCAGTCAGCCCGGCGGAGTTTAACAAGAGGTATTGGAGAACTGCTCAGGCTGCTTGATCCGGGACTGTCCGATCTTGTCAGGACACCTCAATTCCAGGCGAACTCTGTTTTGGTTTCGTTTTTTGTCTGAACCACTGGTATCCCTCCCGTGCTCTTTGCTTTTATCGCAGTGCATTAACACCGCTAACGGCTACGGCGCACGTCATGCAGCAAGTCGCTGGCGTCTACATCTTCCAGACGGATGATGTGAGCGTCAGAAGCCATAGCCATCTTCTCGATCTTGTCGAGGGCTGAGACGATGGTACGAACCACCCCGTTGGAACGTTTGCGAATGAGATCCAGCAAGGCATCGTCAATTTCCACGTCCACCTCCAGCATTTCGCTGGCAATCAGGGACACGTCATCGAGATCGGCCGGTTTGAACTCAATCCATTGGGAGATACGGTTAAACAGCTGCTTGCGCTGGCTAATCCGGCGGGCAATCTCTTCCATCCCGACCAGGATCAGGGGTTGTTCGGTGGCATCGTAGATATCGCGCAGGGTCTCCATGATGCGGGCATTGCCGACCACGTAATCAGCCTCATCCACGAAGATGGCCAGCTCTTCGGCCCGCACGGCTTCGACAATGCTATCGACCTGGGCCCGCAGGTTGTGGCGCTGGGGGATGCCGATCTCTTTGGCTATCTGCTCCAGCAGGCTGGTGACGGTATCGGCCTTGTAGCAACGCACATAGATCCCGTTCACTTCGTCCTGGTTGAACAGCCACTCCACGGCAGTGGTCTTGCCAAAACCGGAGGGCCCATGGATCAAGCCAATGCCTGGCACGATGCTGGAGCGGTTGAGCAGGTTATCGAGCAATTGCTCGGTCTTGATCATGTTTTTGACTTCAACGATCTTGTGTTTCATAGTGTTTATGTCCTTTATCTATGGTTTAAACAGGGCTGCACGCTTAACCTTTTGCCTGGGCATTGCGTGTGGCCCTGATGCTTTCCAGATGCCTGCTAATCCGTTTTGCTGGCAACTTGTGGCTATACAGGTACTTGGTCAGCCACTCCTTCTCCCGCTCGGTCAGCGGGGTATCCAACTCCTTCTCTGCCAAGTAAATTGCCTGCTCATACTCGGTCTTGAGCGCTCTGGACTCTTGTCCTGCCGTTGCTTGCTGGCGGGCAGCTTTCTCTTCTCGCCTGGCCTCAATGGCGGCCAGCTCCGTGGCACTGAACCCGACCGGCACACTGGATGCCGCAACCCCTGTCAGGGCAGCCAGCGCCGGGTTGTCGAGGTTCAGATCCGAGCGCTTGAACTGGGCAACCTCCTTGGCCTGCTCGACAAAGTGATTGACCACATCCTGGTGCAACTGGTCGATGCCAAATGTCTTGGCCACGTTGCGCATCTCGCGGCGGAATCGGGCCAGTACCTTGGCATCCTCACGCTTGGCGGCACGGAATGCGTCTGGGCTGATGCCATTGCCGAGCAGATCGGTATTGATGGCCTCCACTCGGTCTCCCCAGTCTCCGGTGCGGTACAAGGTGGCGCGGCCCACATCGTTAGGATCGAGAAAGACGCTGACCCGCTGGCTCTTCCAGGTGTGCTCCAACAGCTCCGGGGCGCTATATTTCAGGCCACCGGCCTTGATAAAGCCTTTGGAAACGGTCGCCTCACCGATATGGTTGAGCAGCAGATCCAACGAAGACTCATCGGTGATGGCGCGGCGCTGATAACGGGCACTCTGGTACTTCTCGTTTGGGGTCATCCCCAGTGAGCTGTGCTTTTTGTTGTGGTAGCGGGCATCCAGCCAGTTATCGAGCAGGGTCTGCAGCTCTTGTGCTGTCATCGCCAACTCAAAAATCTCTTTTTCCGCATCCGGTTTGCGCTTCTCTTCCAACCGCAGGGCAAAGCTCTTGCGGGCTTCAATCACCTGTCTGTCAGCCACGCAGTGGCCTATATAGGAGGGCAACAACTCGATCAGGCCGTGGCTCAGGGTGCGGAAAAATCGCTCGATAAAGGGCTTTTCCCAACCCGAATAGGCATTGGATCGGCTGACATTGATATCCAGCAGGGTGCAGATCGACATGACGCGCTGACTCACGTAGTCAGAGCCGTTATCGGTACGCATCACACCGTTGTCATTGAGGGTGCCCCAGGCCAACAGAGTCTTGCGCAGCAACAGGCAGATCCCCTCGCTGGAGGAGCTCTTGGCCACCAGCAAACGAACGCGGCGAGTAAACACGTCGATCACCGCGATAATGCTGTGACGGCCATCCACCAACATGGCATCGACCGGGGTGCTGTCGAACTCCCACACATCGTTCGGCTGACCCATCCAGGGATACATTTCCTCGATGGCTGTGCGGTATTTGTTGTTGTAGGCATCCGGGTTGGTGGCATAGGTAAAGGCCACTTTGTTTTCAGCCAACCACTTAACCATCCAGCGGCGCAGGGATGACTGGCTGGGGATATGCCATCCCAGCTTGTTCATCGCGCTGTACTCAGTGGCGAGCTCATGCAGAGCGCCCCACTTGTTGGCCAAGTGTGGCTTGGCAGTCACCAATGCGGTAAGGAACTGGGCCAGCTCAGGGCTTTGCTCAACGGTTGAGGGCCGTTCACGCTGATAATTGCCAGCCAGTGCGGCTGGGCCTTCATTGGTCAACGAGCTTTGCCAACGGCGCAGCGTGATCAGGCTAAACGGTTTTTGCCGCTCATAGACGCTGGCTGGCAACTGCAGGCTGCGGGTACGGTATGCCTCGATAAAAATCCGGCGTCCCACCTCTCCTTGCTGGCAGGCGTGATAGGGCGCCAGAAAGATATCGGCGGCCTGCAAAATCAGCAGTCTGGCATCTACTTTTTTGCGTGGGGCTTCGCTCAGGGTCAGCAGTTTGCGGCCAGCATCAGGCTTGGCCGGTCTCTCCCGCTCCAGTAACTTGGCCATCGCCTTGCCGCCAGCACTGTGATCGGTCACAGCCTGACCTTGCTGAGCCACAGCCTGCTCTGCCAAATGGCGGCGGGTTTCTGCTGGCAGTGAACTGATGTGGAACTCGCTGCCTTTACCTATTTCCCTTGGTCTGGATTTCCAATTCTCTTTGCTCGCCCGGATCCGAATTGCACGATCTGTTGCAGGCAGACCAGGTAAACCGGCCAGTTTAATCGAAGTAAACCACTCACTCATGGTCGTGCTCCTCACCTGACTCGGCCCCTTGCTGGTAACCAATGAACTGATACAGCTCTTTCATGATCTTGTCGGCAAGGGCTCCATCCCGTGGTAACCGGTTCGTGTCAGGCGCGTACATTTGAACATACAGCTGGACTGTTCGTGGGTTGTAATCACGAGACAGTGCCCATGCACGACAGCTAGAGCCTTTGGCCACTAGGTGTGCGTGTATGTGTTTCGCGCTTCGTATTTCCATCGGTTCATTCCGTGTTAATATCCGTTGGTTATTCGCATTGCGCAGGCATCACTTTTATACGCACTGCGAACATTTGTGATTATTGATCCGTTTCGTACGCACGTCAATCACTGGGAATGATAAGAATACATTTCCAATGCGTACAAATACACGCACAGTGGAATTCGATTCTAACTGTTTGATTTAAAAGGGATATGATGGAATCGGAAAACGAGAACCAGATCGGAAATACAGATCCGTTTCTTAGGAGTGGGATCGGATCCTTCCCTGAGCGTTTAACTGAGGTCATTGGTACCCAAAGCGTGCGCTCATTCGCAGAAGAGATCGGACTCTCAGAGGGGGCCGTACGCGCCTTTTTAAAAGGTCGTCTGCCCAGAGCTGATGACGCTCTCGCCATCGCACGGGCAAAAGGCGTTGATTTGGTTTGGTTACTGTCAGGTAGCTCAGCCGATGAGCCAGCATCAGCTAACCTATCGACTCACGCGCTCAACGAAGAATCAAAAAAACACCATAATATCAATGCGATATCAGATGCTTCCATTTGCTACAAATGGGAGGAGTTTGATGAAGAGTATGCCCTGATCGATGGCTACCACATATCAGTGAGTGCCGGGCATGGCGCGTTTAATGATGACCATAGCGTTAAACGCAGGCTGGCGTTCCGCCGTAAGTGGCTCAAATACCGGCAGTTGAATCCAGATAACCTGGTAGTGGTATTTGCCAAGGGGGATAGCATGGAGCCAACCATCCATTCTGGCGACTCTATCCTGGTGGATATCAGCCGCAACCAGATCCAGGATGGTGGCCTGTTCGTGCTGCGGTTAGGGGATGAACTCTACGCCAAGCGGCTGCAGAAGCGGGTTGATGGTGGAGTGAACATCATCAGCGACAATAAAACTGGATACGAAACACTAGCGGTTATGCCGAACGAGCTGGACTCGTTGAGCATCATTGGCAAGGTGGTTTGGCTCGGGCATGATTTTTTTTAACCCAATTTATCCTAACACCCGCCCCTGTCAGGATTTAATGACGTTGCATGCCAGCGGTTTAAGAATCCAAAGCAAAACCAGGCATCAAGTCTGGTTTTTCATTTTCAGCGCATGGACTAGCCGTTTGACCCGGTAGTTTTCATTTTGCAGTTAAACTCCCTGGTTTAACTGCATCGTGCCACAAGCCCCGCCACTCCTGAGTTTGTCCCACCATCTCCCACTTGTTTTCACCAGCTCCCGGTTTTTTCATTCTTGGTGATGGGTTACAACATCGGCATGTCGTGGCCCAATATTGAGTAAATTGAAGTTGGCCGCTGCATTTTAATGCACTTACAATATGCGCCCAATTCTGTTGGATTCCTTCTGATGCTCCGCCAATGTGATCGTCTATTCCTGTTTCTCCTGCTACTGCTCTGGGGCGTGGCGGCGCACGCCATTACCAGTCTGAATGAAGACGAGTTTGATCTGTCTGAGCACGCCTGGCTGTCATCACACCAGGAGCTAGTCATCGGCATGCCGATGATGGGTGACCCTCCATACAGCTATAAGGATGCAGATCAACGCTTTACCGGCCCAGTCCCCGATATTGCGCAGCAGATTGCCAGAACGCTCGGGTTGACCCTGCGCTACAAGGTTTACCCCTCCTACGTGGATGCGCTGTCCGGACTTGACCACGGCGCAATCGACATACTGGTGAACGACCAGCCAAGCGAACAATGGCGATCCAATATTGTCTCCCTCCCGTTTTTGCTCTCCATGCCGCGCGGCGTGCTGCTCAACAATGGCAAAACGAAGTTGTCACGACAGGATGCCCATGGTTTGCACTGGATCTGTGTCACGGGAGTCAATGCTTGCAGTGAATTGAAAAAACTGGGATTTCCCCGTGTGACCGAGGCCGAGAGTCGCAGCGAAGCGGCCTTTATGCTCAAAAAGCGCATGGCTGACGCCTATCTTGCTGACATGCCGTCACTGGTGATGGTGAAAGATCAGCACCCCAAGGCTGGCTTCACCATTGCCACTCCGGAATGGGTAAGCGGCACGTCTCTCTCCATCAATATGAACCAGAGCGACCCGGCACTGGTCAGCCTGGTGAGCAAGGCATTCAACGAGATACCGGTTGAAGATCGTCGTCACATGCTGGCAGCTACCACGACTAGCCAACATGCGGACTCAGGAGCGGTGAAGTCTGTGCAGTTTACCCCTGAGGAGCAGGAGTGGCTCAACCAGCATCCTGAGCTGACTTACGGCGTCTCTCCGGACTGGACCTCCATGAGCGAATTCAATTACCGGGGCAGGTTGGTCGGTTATGTGGCGGACCTGATGGCGCTGATGCAGCAAGTCTCCGGGCTGAAGTTCTCTCTGGTTCGCACCAATAGCTGGGGTGAAACCCAGAATATGCTGAAGCTGCGGCAGATCGATTTTATTCCGGCCATCTCCCCCAACCACGACCGCGGCCAGTTTGCGCTGTTCACCCCCGGCTATCTGTTTGTCGATCGGGTCGTTATTGCCCCCAAAGGCAGTACCGATATCACCGATCTCTCACTGCTGCGAGGGAAACGGGTCGGCATGGTGCATGGCTCGCTGGATAAAGATCTACTGACCCACATCGGCGCCCATCCGATAGAGGTCAACAATGACAACCGCTTGCTGGAGCTGCTGGACACGGGCGATGCCGACTACGTGATGGTCACCCTGCCATCCATCAACAAGCGGGTGAGCGAACGCTATCAGGTGGTCTATGCCGGCAAAGACTTGCGCCTGCCGGTCGCCATGGCTACGCGCAAAGATCCCATGCTGCAGCGGATCCTCACCAAGGTGCTCTATTCGATACCGCCGGAGGAGCTCAATAAAGTGGAGAGACGCTGGCTCTCCATGAGCGTGCAGACCGGCATCAATAGCGAAACCGTGCTGTTCTGGTTCGCAATGGGCGGCGCGGCAGCCACCCTGCTGTTTGCCCTGTTCTGGGCCTGGAACCGCACCCTGAAACGGGAGATCGTGCAGCGACAACGGGCCGAGAAGACACTCAATGAGCAGTTGGTGTTCGTCCAGACCCTGCTCGACTCCCTGCCCAATATGGTGGCATTGCGGGATCACGAGCATCGCCTGACCCTCTGCAACCGGGCATACCGCGAGCTGTTTATCGGTGACGGATCCGCAGGAGATGGCTGGGGTTATATGACCGAGGACGAGCGGCAACAGATGCTATGCGAGGAGCGTGCGGTCTGGGAAACCGGCGAGAGCTTCCAAGGATCGGGTTATACCCAGCGCGAGGGGGATATTCCCCTTCACGTGGTCTACGTCAAGTTGCCCTATCGCGCAGCAGACGGCGCGATTCAGGGGGTGCTGACGGTATTGACCGATGTCAGTGCCCTCAAGGCCGCCGAAAACAAGGTGCGGGAAGTGGAGGGCAGGCTGCGGGACATCACTGACAGCATGCCGGGTCTGGTCTATCAATATCTCTGGCAAGGGGCCGGCAAGGGGAAATTCCTCTATCTGTCCCAAGGAGCCAGCGACATTCTCGGGATGACCCACCAAGAGTTGATGGCAGCCGAGTCTGGCGGCGTGATCCTCGGCTTGAACGATGAGGCGTTGGCAACCTTTATCGATAAGGTGGCCAAACATGCGCAAACCCTTGAGCCGCTCGATATGGAGGTGCTGGTGCCCTCTGTTCAGGGGGAGCGCTATATCCAGATCCGCGGCAACTTTGTGGCGCAACAGGGCCATGATCGCCTGCTCAACGGCGTGGTGCAGGACATCACCGCCATCAAGCAACAGGAGCATGAGCTGCGTGAGGCGCGCGCCGCGGCCGAGCAGGCGATGCAGGCTCGCAGCCTTTTTCTGGCCACCATGAGCCATGAGCTGAGAACCCCCATCTCGGGCATGCACGGCATGCTGGAGCTGCTGCGCATGAGCGAGCTCAATGATGACCAGCGCTATCTGCTGCGCAATGTGGAGAGCTCGGCCAACCACCTGCTCTATCTGGTCAACGATATCCTCGACTTTTCCAAAATCGAGGCGGGTCAGCTGCACCTCAATCACCAATCCTGCCGTCTGCAACCTGTGGTGTGCGACGTGATCCGCGGCCATGCCGCACTGGCCTACAGCAAGGGGCTGAAGGTCACGCTCCAGTGGGAGGATCAACTCCCCGACCTGGCCGATATCGATCCGGTCAGAGTGGGCCAGGTGGTTTCCAATCTGCTCAACAATGCGGTGAAGTTCACCGAGCAGGGCGTCATTTCGATCCAGGTCAGCTGTCACGACCAGCAGCTGGTTATCGCGGTGACGGATACCGGCATCGGCATCGCCGAAGAGAAGCAAGCGCTGCTCTTTACCCCGTTCGAGCAGGTGGAATCCGATATCAATCGCCGCTTTGGCGGCACAGGTCTGGGCCTGGCCATCTGTGAGCAGTTGGTGAAGAAGATGGGCGGCAACCTGACAGTCAAGAGCCAGCTCGGTGAAGGGGCCTGTTTCCGCTTTAGCATCCCGCTGCTCAATGTCCTGTGGGAACCACCCGCACTGGCGGGCAGCGAATGGTGGTGGCTGGGTAGCGATGCCGCCTTGCAGACCACCATGGCACGGCTCGGCGCCCGGTTGATCCCCCTCGATATCCACCAGCTCACCGCCGATCTCGACGGTCTGCTGTTGGCGGAAGAGGCCGCGCTGGAGTCCAGCATGGGGAGCGATTGGCACACCTTGCTACAGTCCGGCACTCTCAAGGGGGTCATCCTCTCCCCCCGCGAAGCGTTGCGGGGGCGCATGGGCTCGGAGAACTGGTGGCGCCTCGGCCAATCCCCCCTCTATCCGGATCTTTTGCTCGAAAGCTGCCGCGAACTGATCACCGGGCGAGCCGTGACCACCCATGCCGCCAGCATCGAAAAACTGGGCGGGCGGGTGCTGGTCGCCGATGACCATCTGGTCAATCGCGCCCTGCTGACCCGTCAACTGGCGATTCTGGGAGTGGAGTGCGAGGTAGTGGAAGATGGCGAGAAGGCGTTGCGCGCCTGGCAAACCCGGAATTTCGCCCTGCTGATCACCGACTGCCACATGCCGCACATGGATGGCTACACCCTGACCCGCCGCCTGCGGGAACAAGGGGAGCATGCCCCCATCATCGGCGTCACCGCCGATACCTCGGAGGAGGCGGCAGCCAATATGACGGCAGCCGGCATGAACGGCATGCTGTGCAAACCCTATTCGCTGGAGTCACTGCGCCAGATGCTGCTGCGGTGGTTGCCCGCGACTACGATCACAGAGAGAGTGCCCGCACGACAGGCCATCAATCTCGACATGATCGGTCGCTGGCAAGATCTGTTTGGCGATGAAGGGATTGCCAAAAGCATGGCAAGGGAGTATCTGGCCTCCAACCGGAAAGATTGCCACGCTATGATGAGCGCGCTCTCCTCCGATGATAGCCAGGAGCTGGTGGAGATCGCCCACCGCATCAAAGGGGCAGCCAGAATGGTCGGGGAGCTCTCCCTGGCCGAGCAGGCGGCGCAACTGGAATCGGCGGCCCGCCTCAAACAGTTGAGCGAGCTCGCGCTGCTGACACAGAGAGTGGAAGAACAGATGAACAATATTGAACGTGAAATGGGATTGTGGCTCGATGAGTAGAACGGCAGACGAGTTGGTCATCATGGTGGTCGAGGATCACGGGTTTCAACGCAAGACCCTGATGCACCAGATCCGGGCGCTCGGTTATCAACAACTGCTGGAGGCCGCAGACGGCATCGAAGCCCTGGCGCTGTGCCAGAGCCACACTGTCGACATCCTGTTCTGCGATCTGCGGATGCCCGGCATGGATGGTATGGCGCTGCTACGCCGCCTCTCGCTGGGTGGCTTTCGGGGCGGCATCATCCTCTCCAGCGCGCTGGAAGATGACGTGGTGGAGGCTGTGCTGCGCATGAGCGCGGCCTATGGTCTCCATGTGCTGGGTCGCATCGAGAAACCTTCCAGCCCGCAGCGACTGCGCCAGCTGATTGACTCCTGGGCGCCCAAGTCGGCTCCCTCGGGCAAGGACGATGGCCTCGTCCTCTCGGTGGACGAGCTCAAACGCGCCCTCGACAACGACCAGTTGCTGCCCTGGTATCAACCCAAGGTCGGCTTTGCGTCCGGCCAGTGGGTGGGGATGGAGGCGCTGGCCCGCTGGCAGCATCCGGAATACGGACTGATCTCCCCCGGCATGTTTATCCCGCTGGCGGAAAACAACGGCCTTATCGACCAGCTGACCGATGTCATCATCAACAAGTCGCTGCAGGATTGCCATCTGTGGGGCCAGACCGGTCTCTCCCTCAATCTGTCGATGAACCTCTCCACCACCTCGCTGATTGAGGGAGACCTCTGCCACTTCCTGATCAACCAGTGCCAGCGCTGGGGCGTCAATCCCGAGCTGATCACCCTGGAGGTGACCGAAAGCTCGTTTGTCGAGGATATCGGCAAGGCACTGGAGGTGCTGACCCGGCTGAGGATGCACGGCTTTGGCCTCTCCATCGATGACTTCGGTACCGGCTACTCCTCGATGCAGCAGCTGGCGCTGCTGCCGTTTACCGAGCTCAAACTTGATCGATCTTTTGTCGATCGCTGCTATGCCGACCCCTCCCGTCTGGCCATCATAGAGTCGAGCATCGAGCTGGCACGCAAGCTGGGGCTGAAATCAGTCGCCGAAGGGGTGGAAGATGTGCAGACCTGGCAACTGCTGGCCAAGCTGGGGTGCGATATCTGTCAGGGCTTCTTTACCGCCCGCCCGATGCCGCGCAGCGAACTGCAGCACTGGCACCAGATCTGGCAAGCCCGGCTGCCCACCCTGATATCCGGCTGATCTCCTGCGACCAACCCTTTGGGCCAACAGTGCGCCGATCGGCAACGTGAATGGCCGCCTTGGAAAAGGTGGCCATTTTCTTTATCTAGGACTCGCCACTCACGCATGTCCGCCCCCTCTCCAGCAACCTTCTATCCAGCCGAGTGCCTTCAGCAAAGTCACCATTTATGCAAAATAAGTTGCATAACAAATGGTGCTACTGGCGGATCACACCTACCGCGAGCGAGAGCAGCCTCTCTTCCACCAGACGCATAAACTGACAATAAGACAATGAGTTTCCTGCTGTAACAGGAATGATTCTCAACGATGCGCCGAGCCGATGAGGTAGACAAGACAACCTGAAATCGTTTTCCCTTTTGAACAATAAGCTGTCTAAAATCAAATAAAGTTGTAAATAATCTTTGTTATGGTGAGCGTATAACAAGCGGCCTCCCTGTCGCTTCCCCTGCTGGCTCCGCCAGATGCAGCATTTTCTGCGCCTTGAAAGCGAGTTTATGACGCCATGATCACCATCACCCTCGATGGGGCTCAGTTGACGGTTGACCCGACCAGAACCCTGCTCCAGATAGCCAAACAACACCAGATCGACATCCCCTCCCTGTGCGGTGACAACACCAGCGGCCCCAAGACCCCCTGCGACCTCTGCGTGGTCGAGATTGCCGGGCTCGGCATCCGGCGCGCCTGCGAGACGCGCCCCGAGGCAGGGATGGTGATCACGACCCAAAGCGATGCCCTACGCGCCCACCGCCAGCAGGCGCTCGGCCGCATCCTTTCGGATCACTACGCCGATTGCGAAGCCCCCTGCCAACGCGCCTGTCCGGCCGGGGTGGACATTCAATCCTATCTGCACCACATCGCCATGGGGGATCACCAGGCTGCCATGGCCGTCATCAAGCAGACATTGCCGATGCCCCTCTCCATCGGCCGGGTCTGCCCTGCTTTCTGTGAGGCACAGTGCCGCCGCGCGCTGGTGGATGAACCGCTTGCCATTCGCCACCTCAAGCGCCACGCCGCCGATCTCGATCTGGCCGAGATTGCCCCTTATCAACCAGCCAAGAAGCCCGCCAAGGGCAAGCGGGTGGCCATTATCGGCAGCGGCCCGGGCGGCCTCACCTGCGGTTACTATCTGGGTTACGAGGGGTTCGAGGTCGATCTGTTCGAGGCGATGCCCGAAGCGGGTGGCTGGCTGCGCTACGGCATCCCCGAATACCGGCTGCCCAAGGCGATCCTCGATCAGGAGATCGCCCTGATGTGCCAGAGCGGCATGCGGATCCACACCCAGCAGCGACTGGGCCACCAGCTCACCCTCTCGGTGCTGTGCCGCGACTATGATGCGGTCTGTCTGGCGGTTGGCGCTTCCAAGGCGGTGCCGATGGATTACCCGGGCAGCACCCTGGCGGGTTGTTATCTCGGGGTCGATTACCTCAAGGATCAGATGCTCACCAAGCGGCTCACCACCGGCAAGAAGGTGGCGGTGATCGGTGGCGGCAACACAGCTATCGACTGCGCCCGCACGGCGGTCAGGCTGGGGGCTGAAACCACCCTTATCTATCGCCGCACCCGCGCCGAGATGCCCGCCGAAGCCTACGAGATCGACGAGGCGGAGCACGAAGGGGTGCGCTTTTTGATGCTCACCAATCCGGTAGAGAATCTGGCCGATGAGGCTGGTCGCGTCTGCCAGGTACGCCTCGAGAAGATGGCCCTCGGCGAGCCGGACGCCTCCGGTCGCCGCCGCCCGGAGCCCACCGGCGAGTTCTTCCTTGAAGAGTTTGATACCGTGATTGCGGCAGTGTCGCAGCAGCCGGACCTCAGCTTTATGGAAGGGGAATCCCTCACCCTCCCCTTCACCCGCTGGCAGACGCTGGAGTCCCATCCCGAGACCATGCACAGCGGCCACGGCAACCTGTTCGCCATCGGCGATCTGCGCCGCGGGCCCGCCACCGCCATTGAGGCGGTTGCCGATGGGCGGAAGGCGGCGCAGGCCATCGATCAGTTCCTCCACGGTGACATGATCGATCCGGTTCGTCCTTTCAACGCCTGCAAGGCCCCCAAACTCAAGCAGGTCGATCCCGCCCAGTTTGCTCACCTGAAAAAAGTCGCCCGCACCATCATGCCTCATTTGGCAGATAAAGATCGCGAGGGCAGCTTTGCCGAGGTGGAGCGCGGGCTGAGTGATGCCGATGCCCGCAGTGAAGCCAGCCGCTGCCTCGAGTGCGGCTGTCAGGCCAACACCGATTGCGCACTGCGCGACTACGCCACCGAATACAAGGTCGAACAGAGCGCTCTCGATACCAGCCAGTGCCAGAAGTTTGCAGTGGATAACAGCAGCGAATTTATCGTGTTCGATGCCAACCGCTGCATCGGCTGCGGCCAGTGCGTGCAGACCTGTGGCGAACAGGCGGTGCAGGGTGTGCTGCGCTTTGCCAAGAACAGCGATGGCACCCTCTCGAACCGCCCGCAGTTCGACAGCGGGCTGGCAATGGGCGACTCCCACTGCGTGCAGTGCGGCGCCTGCGTACAGGTCTGCCCCACCGGCGCCCTGGTGGATGCCCGCGACAAGTCGCAGGGGCGCACCGAACTGCTCACTCCGGTCAATACCATTTGCACCTACTGCGGGGTCGGCTGCGGCGTCACCCTCTATGTCGATGAGGCACGCAACCGCATCCGCTATGTGGAGGGGAACCGCAACTCGCCGGTCAATCAGGGGCTGCTCTGCGTCAAAGGGCGCTTCGGCTTTGACTTTATCCAGAGCGAGGAGCGCCTCACTACCCCGCTCATTCGCAAGGATGGCGAGCTGGTGCCCGCCAGCTGGCAAGAGGCCATTGAGCTGATTGCCGAACGCTTCACCGCCCTGCGCCAGCGCTATGGCAGCGATGTACTGGCGGGTTTCTCTTCGGCCAAAACCACCAACGAAGAGAACTACCTGTTCCAGAAGTTCATGCGCCGGGAGCTGGGCACCAACAACGTGGATCACTGCGCGCGGCTCTGCCACGCCTCCACCGTCACCGGGCTGGAGGCGTCACTCGGCAGCGGCGCCATGACCAACGACATCCCGAGCATCGACCACTCGGACCTCATCTTCATCATCGGCTCCGACACCTCGGCAGCCCACCCCATCATCGGCTCCCATATCAAGCGGGCAGTCACCACAGGCAAGGCGCGGCTGGTCGTGGCCGATCCGAAGCGGATCGAGATGGCCGACCATGCCAGCCTCTATCTGGCCCACCGTCCCGGCACCGACGTGATGCTGCTCAACGGCCTGATGCAGCAGATCATCCATAACGACTGGCACGACAAGGCCTATATCGCCGAGCGGGTGGAAGGGTTCGAAGCGCTGCAAGCAGAGGTGCTCTCCCCCGCCTATGCCCCGGACAGGGTGGCCCTCGTCACCGGCGTACCGGCCGAGCAGGTGATCGAGCTCGCGCGCCTTATCGGCACCGCCGAACGCACAGCTATCTACTACTCCATGGGGATCACCCAGCACACCACTGGCCACGACAACGTGCGCGCCATTGCCAACCTGCAATTGCTGTGCGGCAATATCGGCATCGAAGGGGGCGGCATCAACCCGCTGCGGGGCCAATCCAACGTGCAGGGCGCCTGTGACATGGGGGCGCTGCCCAACTGCCTGCCCGGCTATCAGAAGGTGGCCAACCCCGAAGTACATGCCCGCTTCGCCGCCGCCTGGCAGCAGCCAGACTTACCGCGCACACCGGGCCTTACCCTCACCGAGACCATCGATGCCGCCTGTGCGGGCAGCATCAAGGGGCTCTACGTGATGGGGGAGAACCCGGTGCTGAGCGATCCGGACCAGCATCACGTCATCGAGGGGCTCAAGCAGCTGGAGTTTCTGGTGGTGCAGGATATCTTCCTCTCGGAAACCGCCCAGCTGGCCGATGTGGTGCTCCCCTCCTGCTCCTTTGCCGAGAAGAGCGGCCACTTCACCAACACTGAGCGGCGGGTGCAACGTATCTCCCCCGCCCTCAAGGCGCCGGGTGAAGCGCGGGAGGATTGGTGGATCATCCAGCAGATTGCCAATGCAATGGGCGGCGACTGGCGCTATCAGAACGCCCAGGAGATCACCGCCGAGATCTGCCGGGTCACCCCGCAATACGCCGGCATCCAGTGGGACAAGGTGGGAGCGCAAGGGCTACAGTGGCCTTGCAACGATGCGGCGCCCGAAGGCACTCGCCTGCTCCACGGCAAGCAGTTCACCCGCGGCAAGGGGGAGATGGTCGCCACCCCGTTCCGCTATGCAGCCGAACTGCCCGACGAGACCTATCCCATCGTGCTCACTACCGGCCGCCTGCTGGAGCAGTTCCACACCGGCACCATGACCCGCAAGACCAAGGGGCTCGACAAGCTGGCTGGCCCGCGGGTGATGATGAGCGTGGCGGATGCGCAGCGGATGGGGATCAGCAACAGCGAGCCAGTGAAGGTCACCAGCCGCCGCGGCCATATCGAGCTGCCCGCCTTCGTGACCAAACGGATGCAACCGGGCGTGGTCTTTATCCCGTTCCACTTCGCCGAAGCCCCGGCCAACCGGCTCACCATCAATGCCACCGACCCCCACGCCAAGATCCCCGAGTTCAAGGTGGCAGCGGTGCGCATCGACAAGCTGGAATCCTCATCGCAAGCTGGAGAGCTATCCATGCAGAAGGAGCCAGCCAAGCTAGACATCGAGGTTGCCTGAGGGGAATAGCAAAACCTGCGTAGCCGCCTGCCGGGAGGGTTGGCCCGCTGCCCCTTCCCCTTTGGGTTGCGATAGCAAAAGAGGGGGATGAGAAGGGTCACCAGCCAGAAAGCACAAAGGGTTAGCTTCGATGAGAAGCTAACCCTTTGTTTTATATGGTGCCGATAAGGGGAATCGAACTCCTGACCTTCGCATTACGAATGCGCTGCTCTACCAACTGAGCTATACCGGCTTGTTGCTCTCCACATTCATAAAAAATGACCGGCAAGTCAATTGAGCCAGCTCGATTTTATGAGTTGGCTCATGGTGTTAGAGCACGATTTATAGATCGGAAAACTCGGGGATATGGGCCCGGCCGCGGCTTTCGAGGAAATCGAGCAGGACGCGGGGGGAGCGCACCAGGATCCGCTCTTGCGGGAAGCTGGCTTCGGTCACCAGACGGTGACAGTGGTCAAAATCACCAAGGGTAAATGCCACGTGGGAATCGGAGCCGAAGGTGAGGTAGGCCCCCAGATCTCGCGCGGCTTCGACTATGGCACGGCAGTTGCCTTCGCTCCCCGGGCGGGAATGAATGAAGGAGGAGTTGTTGATCTCCAGCGCTACCCGATAGTCAGCTGCCGCCTTGACCACCGCCTGAATGTCGATGGGAAATGAAGGGTTGCCCGGGTGGCTGATCATGTCGACCCTGCCACTCTTGATGGCGTTGATCATCGCCTGGGTATGGGTTGCCTGATCGCAGGGAGGGAATACCTGCTCATGAAAACCCGCCATGATCATGTCGAGGCGCGACTCATAGCGCTCGGGAAAATCGATCTCCCCGTCGAGGTTTTTGATGTTGGCCTCGATACCCCGCAGGATCCCTACCCCATCCACCACTCTTGGCAATATCGGCAAGTTGGCAAAGTGCCAGACATGAGGGGCATCGGCCATCTCGGGGCCATGATCCGTGGTGGCGAACAGCTTGATCCCCTTGGCCCTGGCTATCGGCAGATAGTCGTGGATGGTGCTGTAGGCGTGGGTGCTGGCAATGGTGTGAGTGTGGGTATCGACCGGGTACTTCATCTTCTCTCCCCTCATATTTTGAAAGGGCAGCATAGCAAAGAGCGACAGCTTGGGCCACGCCAGTGCTTGCCACACTTTGTCACAAAATACCGCGAAGCTGACATAGTCTGAGGGGCTCTGGCTGGCATACTGCCCCCGTCGATACATGCCTGAACTCGCATCGACAGTTTGCCGTCAGGATGACGCGAACTCACTTTCCCCACCGTCGCGCCCTGCGGCGGTTTTTTTTGCCTGCAAACCGCAAACCGGTAACAGACGCGCAAAAAAAGGCCCAACTAGCATGGTGCAGGTTGGGCGAGACTTAATGTTTAATTGCAGTGGCATTGATATAGAGTCTCCTGCTGTGGAGTTAGTTCCAATCTTTTTGCCCCTTTTAACAAAAAACATTCCGCTAACACTCATTCACATTCTCTTGACACTTCACGTTATGAAACGTACTTTTTAAACATTCGTTTAAGTGAGGTGTCCTGTGAGTAAAATCGATACCAAAAACCGTATTCTCGACGCCGCTGAAGTGCTGTTTGCCGAGCGGGGATTCGCCGATACCTCTTTGCGTCTGATCACCAGTGAGGCCGACGTCAATCTGGCGTCGGTGAACTATCACTTCGGCTCCAAGAAGGAGCTGATCCAGGCGGTGCTCGACCGCTATCTGAGCCTGTTCATGCCCGATCTGGATGCCCGCCTGCGGGTACTGATGGAGCAGGAGCAGCTGACCCTGCTGCAACTGTTTGAAAGTTTTGTCGAACCGCTGATGAAGCTATCGGCGGTGCGGGCCAACGGCCCAGCCATCTTCATGCAGCTGCTGGGGCGCGGCTATATCGACAGCCAGGGCCACCTGCGCCGCTTTATCACCGCCCACTATGGCCCCATTTTGCAGCGGATCACCCAGGCCATCTCCAAGGCCAATCCGGCCCTGTCGCCAGCGGATCTCTTCTGGCGCCTGCACTTCACCCTGGGCACCGTCGTATTCACCATGGCCTCCGCCGATGCGCTGCGCGACATCGCCCTGGCCGACTTTGGCCAGCAGCTCGATGTGGAAGGGCTGGTGCGCAACGTTATTCCTTATCTGGCGTCCGGAGTCGGGGCGCCCGTGGAGTCGACCAGGCTCTCCCTGGCCGTGTAACAACCAACAATAAATCAACGGAAACAGTGAAATAGAAGGAACTTCGGTATGATCACATTGCTTGTCCTGCTGGTGCTGGCGATAGCCGTTGTGCTCGGCGTACCCTCCATCCGTAAAAAGGTGGTAACCCGTCCGGTGTTCGGCATCTTCAAAAAGATATTGCCGCCCTTGTCAGCCACCGAGCGGGAGGCCATGGAAGCCGGCTCCGTCTGGTGGGATGGCGAGTTGTTTCGCGGCAACCCCGACTGGAAAAAACTGCACGGCTACGGCAAGGCCGAGCTGACCGCGGAGGAGCAGGCCTTTATCGACAATCAGGTCGAAACCCTGCTCGCCATGGTTGATGACTTCAAGATCGTCAACGAAACCAAAGACCTGCCGGAACCGGTGTGGGACTATCTGAAGAAGGAAGGCTTCTTCTCCCTGATCATCCCGAAATCCTATGGCGGCCGCGAGTTCTCGGCGATTGCCAACTCCACCATCGTCACCCGCATCGCCACCAAGAGCTTGAGCGTGGCGGTCACCGTCATGGTGCCCAACTCCCTCGGCCCGGGCGAGCTGCTGATGCACTATGGCACCCAGGCCCAGAAAGATTTCTGGCTGCCGGGGCTAGCCAGTGGCAAAGAGGTGCCCTGCTTCGCCCTGACCGGTCCGGAAGCGGGCTCCGATGCCGGCGCCATTCCTGACAAGGGGATCGTCTGCAAGGGGATGCACAAGGGTGAAGAGGTGCTGGGTATTCGCCTCAACTGGAACAAGCGCTACATCACCCTGGCGCCACGAGCCACCGTGCTGGGGCTGGCGTTCAAACTCTATGACCCGGAAAAGCTGCTGGGTGACAAGGAAGAGCTCGGTATCACCTGCGCGCTTATCCCCACCAGCCACCCGGGTGTGCGCGTTGGCGATCGCCACTACCCCATGGGTCTGGCGTTCATGAACGGTCCGACTTTCGGTAAGGATGTGTTCATTCCGCTCGACTGGATCATCGGCGGCCCGGATTACGCCGGTCGCGGCTGGCGTATGCTGGTGGAGTGCCTCTCCGCCGGTCGCGGCATCTCGCTGCCTGCTCTGGGCACCGCTTGCGGTCACATGGCGAGCCGCACCGTGGGCGCCTACTCCTATGTGCGCAAGCAGTTCGGCATGTCCATCGGCAAGTTTGAAGGTGTTCAAGAAGCGCTGGCCCGTATCGGCGGCCTCACCTATCAGCTCGAAGGGGCCCGTCGCATGACCGCCGGTTCCCTGGACCTGGGTCAGGCGCCGGCCATCGTCACTGCGATTTCCAAGTACCACATGACCGAGATGGCGCGCCAGATCATGGATGACTCCATGGACATCCACGCCGGTCGTGCCATCCAGCTGGGCCCGAAAAACTACACCGGCTACGCCTACATGGGTATTCCGGTGGCCATCACGGTGGAAGGGGCCAACATCCTGACCCGCAACCTGATGATCTTCGGGCAAGGGGCTACCCGCTGCCACCCGTACGTGTTTGCCGAGCTGGAAGCGGCGGCCGATACCGACGTGGAACGCGGTCTCGAGAAGTTTGACGCCCTGCTGATGAAGCACATCGCCTTCGGCGCCGGCAACTTCTTCGGTTCCCTGTTCCAGGGGCTGACTCTGGGTCAGTTCAACAGCGCGCCGGTAGCTGGCGAAACCGCCCGCTACTACAAACAGCTGTCCCGTATGAGTAAAGGGCTGGCCCTGTGCGCCGACGTCTCCATGCTGATGCTGGGTGGCGATCTCAAGCGCAAGGAGATGATCTCCGCCCGTCTGGGTGACGTGCTGAGCCACCTCTACCTGGCCTCCGCCACCCTCAAACACTACGAGGATCAGGGCCGCATGGTCTCCGATCTGCCATTCGTGCAGTACGCGGTAGAGCGCAACCTCTATCTGATTGGCAAAGCGTTCGAGGGCTTCTTCCAGAACTTCCCGAACAAGGTGGTGGGTGCCGTACTCAAGCGGGTGGTATTCCCGTTCGGCGTGGGTTACAAGATGCCGGCAGACGATCGCAGCCACGCCATCTGTCTGGCCATGATGAAGCCGGGCGAGTTCCGCGACCGTCTGACCGCTCTCTGCTATGTCGGCAAAGACGAGGCGGATCCGGTCGGCCTGATGGAGCGCGCCTTCCAGGCCATGGTCGCTGTGCAGCCCTACGAGAAGAAGCTGGTGCAGGCCCAGAAAGAGGGCAAACTGCCCCGCAAACTGGCGCTGCCGGAGCTGGTTGCCGCCGCGCTGGCCGGTTCCATCCTGAGCAAGGACGAAGCGGACAAACTGCTGGCCGCAGATGCCCTGCGCTACGAAGCGATCCAGGTAGACAACTTCGCCCCGGGCGAGCTGGAAGGCTTCTCCCAGCAAGCAAACAAGCAGCCAAACAAGGTCGAGCACGCCGCCTGATCCCTTGGCAAACCAGTACCAAACCGGCCCTCGTGGCCGGTTTTTTTGTTTGTTAACCATGCATTTACAAGCTAGGAGAATTCCAGTTAAATGCTTGAGTCCCTGTTGCAGGGGCTTTGGAAGCAAGGCCAGCGGAATGGCCGATAACAACAACTCAGGAAGAGTGAATGAACCTCGCCAAAACGGCGATCGAACGCCCCATCTGGGTGGCGGTCTCGATCGTGCTGATTTTCCTGCTGGGCCTGCTCAGCATCCGGGGACTGCCGATCCAGCTGTTCCCCGACATCGACCGTCCACACCTCAACATCTCGGTGAGCTGGCGTTCCGCCTCGCCGCAAGAGATGGAGTCGGAGATCACCGACCCCATCGAACAGGAGATGCAGGGGGTTCAGGGGCTCAAGAGCCTTGTCAGCAACAGCTATCCCGGCTTTACCGAAATCGACATGGAGTTTGCCCTCGGCACCGACATGCAGCGGGCCCAACTCGATGTGATTTCGCGACTGAACCGGGTCTCGGGATTGCCGGACAAGATTGGCGGTCCCTACGTCAACAACTACAGCAGCAACGATACCCTCACCTTCTTCTTCATCCAGCAGCTGCCCGGAGCCAAAGGGGTGATCGATGATCATCAGGCGTTGATCGAGGCGCGGGTCAAACCCGAGCTGGAACGCATCGAAGGGGTCTCGACGGTCGCGATCGAGGGGATCAACGAGCGCCAGATCCAGATCCGCTTCGACCCCTATCGCGCCGCCGAGCTGGGGGTGGAGATCCCGGTGCTGGCCAGCCGTGCCACCACCGGCTGGGACGTGTCGGCCGGTACCCTCGACATCGGGCGCTGGGAGTACAAGCTGCGCTTCGCCGGTCGTTACGATGTCGAGACGCTGGGGGACAAGGTGGTGGACTGGCGCGATGGCCTGCCCATCTATCTGCGGGATGTGGCGGAGGTAAGGGTGGCCAGAGAAGAGAACCCGGTGCTGCGGATCCAGAACGGCAATACCGCCATCGCCGCCCAGATCTTCAAGGAGAGCGGCGCCAATGCCCTGGCCTCCCTTGAGGCGATCAAGGCCCGGGTGAACGAGCTCAACCGGGAGGTGCTGGAGCCGGTCGGGTTGCACATGGAGCAGTCGTTCGATGCCTCCCTCTACATCAATCGCGCCGTCAGCATGGTCACTGCCAACCTGGGGCTCGGGGTGCTGCTCTCCTGCACCATCCTCTGGCTCTTCCTGCGCCAGCTCAAGGCGACCCTGATGATTGCCCTCGCCATCCCCATCAGCATCATGCTCACCTTCTGCCTGCTCAAGGTGATGGATCGCACCCTCAACATCATCTCGCTGGCGGGTATCGCCTTTGCCGTCGGCATGGTGCTCGATGCCGCCATCGTGGTGCTGGAGAGTATCTACCGGCGCCACGAGCGGGGGGATTTGAGCAAGGCAGAGGCGGCGCTCGAAGGTACCCATCAGGTGTGGACGGCGCTGGTCGCCTCCACCCTCACAACGGTCGCCATCTTCCTGCCGGTGCTGCTGCTCAACGATGTGGAGGGTCAGCTGTTTGCCGATCTGGCTCTGACCATCGCCTGCGCCGTGACAGTCTCCATGCTGGTCGCCGTCATCGTGCTGCCCGCTGTGGCGGCGCGCTGGATGGGGCGTGAAACGCTGACCGATCCCTATGAGTCGCTGTGGCAGCGCACTACCCGTCACGTGATCCGCTGGACCTCGACCTCACGCCAGCGCTGGACGGTCATCACCCTGATGATGAGTCTGCCGGCCCTGGCCACCTGGGCGCTGCTGCCCAAGATGGACTATCTGCCGGACGTGAAACGGGACGCGGTGGATGTCTGGATGAACTTCACCCCCGGGGTCAATCTCAAGGCCCAGCGCGAAGAGGTGATCGATACCCTGATCGCCCGCCTTGCCCCCTACATGAAGGGGGAGAAAGAGCCTGCCCTCAAGAACTACTACATCTTGCGCTACCCGGGGGGCGCCCAGATTGGCGTGCGCCCCAAGGACGAGACCCGCATCAAGGAGCTGGAGAGCCTGTTGATGAAACAGCTGCTGGTGGGTATTCCCGACACCCGGGTGTTCGGCGGTCAGGGGTCGCTGTTTGGCGGCTTTGACAGCGAAAACGGCGTCTCCCTGCTGCTGCAGGGGGGTAACCTGCCCGAGCTCTATCAGGCGGCCCGAGCCAGCATGGGGATCCTCAGCAAGGACCTGCCGGGAGCACAAATCCGGCCCGAGCCGAGTCTCGACTTCACCGCCCCCGAGCTCAAACTGGTGCCGCAAGATCGGCGCCTCGCCGAAGTGGGTTGGGATCGCACGCCCCTGCCCACCATCATCCAGACCTTTGGCGACGGCTTGCGGGTTGGCGAGTATTTCGACGGCGAGGATCGGCTCGACATCATGCTGATGGGGCAGAGCTCCGCCAATCCGGACGAACTGAAGGCAGTGCCGCTGGCCACCCCCTCCGGGCGCATCGTCCCCCTTGGCGAGCTGCTGCGGGTGGAGCACGACATGGGCCCGGCCAGTATCTTCCGGGCCGATGGGCGGCGCAGCATCATCCTGCAGATAGCGCCCCCGGCGGGCATGACCATGGAGCAGGTGATCGACACCCTGAAAAACCGCAGTTTTGCCGCCATCCGCCCCCTGCTGCCCGCTGGTGGCGAGCTGCGCATTGCCGGCAACGCCGACAGCCTGCAACAGGCGCTCGACAATCTGGGGACCATCTTCCTGTTCGCCGTGGTGATCCTGCTGGTGCTGCTGTGGGGAGTATTTGTCTCCATCAAGGATGCCCTGCTGGTGTTGCTCACCCTGCCCCTTGCCTCGGTTGGCGGCGTGCTGGCGCTGCAACTGAGCGGGCTGCTGGTGCCGCTGCCGATGGACCTGCTCACCATCATCGGCTTTGTCATCCTGCTGGGACTGGTGGTCAACAACGCCATCCTGCTGGTGCATCAGACCCGCACCGCCGAACGGGACGGTATGAGCCGTCAGCTGGCGGTAGCTGATGCCTTGCAAAGCCGGATGCGCCCCATCGCCATGACCAGCCTCACCAGCATCTTCGGCATGCTGCCGCTGATGCTGAGCCCGAGCGAGGGGAGCGAAATTTACCGCGGGCTCGCCACCGTCATTGTCGGCGGCATGAGTTGCAGTACCTTGTTTACCCTGATCCTGTTGCCTGCCTTCCTGCGTCTCGGGGAGCAGGTGGCGATCCCACAACCCCTGCGCCAGCGGGCCTGAGCAAGGAGCTCATCGATGACACACATGATTACCCGAATGTTGGCTGGCGCTGCGCTGATTGCAGGCAGCGCGCTACCGGTATTGGCCGTTCAGGGCAAGATGGTGACCCTGGCGGATGTGACCCAAGGGGATGCGGCCGCCAATATCTGGGTCAGCGGCACGGTGGCGAGTCGCCAGCAAGCGGCGCTCAGCGCCGAAGTGAGCGGCCGGGTGGAGTGGATCGCCGAATTTGGCAGCCGGGTCAAAAAAGGAGATGAGCTGCTGCGCCTCGACAGTACGGCGCTGCGCCTCTCGCTAGAGCAGGCTCGCGCCGAGCAGGCGAAATGGCAGAGCAACCTGCGCTTCGCTCGCGCCGAATCCCAGCGGATCACCCGGCTGCACCAGCAAAAGAGCGCCTCCCAAAGCCAGTACGACAAGGCCAGTTATGATGTGGAGCAGGCCGCGCTGGCCGAGCGACTGGCCGCCATACAGGTGAACCAGATTGAAGAACAGCTGCGCCGCAGCCACATCTATGCCCCGTTCGACGGGGTGGTGAACAACCACTTCATCCAGCCCGGCGAGCATGTGGACGCGGGCGAGCAGGCGCTGGAGCTGGTCAACCCGGATCAGCCGGATATCCGCCTGCAGGCCCCCATTCTCTGGGCCCAGCAGCTGGCGCCGCAAACCCGGCTGCAGGTGGAGGGGGAGCAGCTGAGCGGTCACGGCGTCTATTACCAGCGAGCCGCCAGCGCCGATCCCAAGTCGCGCCTCATCGAGCTGCGCCTCAAACCGGAAGCGGGCACCTTCATCATCGGCTCGCCGGTACGGGTTGCCCTGCCACTGGGGGATCAGCAGAGCATGCTGCTGCCACGGGATGCCCTGGTGCTCGGCACCGATGGCAGCGTGGTCTATCAGGTGGCGCGAAGCGGCAAGGCGCTCAAAGTGAATCGGGTGCCGGTCACCGTGCTGTTTGGCGACAGCCAGCAAGTGGCAGTGAGCGGCGCCCTCAAGCAGGGGGATCGGGTGGTGGTGCGCGGCGCGGGCAGCCTGCAGGATGGCGACACCATAGCGCTGTTCAAGGGCTAACCACGCCCGACGCCGGCTGGCCAATCTTTGCCCGCTTGACCCGGGACATACAGCCAAACGGGCCACAGTTTGCTATCTTGGCGGCCATCACTCGCGTTTAGAGCAATCAACACCCATGAGCATTATTTTGGGCATCGATCCGGGTTCGCGGATCACCGGATACGGGGTTATCCGGGTCGTGGGCGGCAAGGCCGAATACTTGGGCTCTGGCTGCATCCGCACCGATTGCGGCGAGCTGCCGGAGCGCCTCAAGCAGGTCTATGACGGGGTATGCGAGATCATCACCCAGTTCAAACCCACCGAGTTTGCCATCGAGCGGGTCTTTATGGCCCGCAACGCCGACTCGGCCCTGAAACTGGGGCAGGCCCGGGGCAGCGCCATCGTCGCCGCGGTCAACGCCTATCTGCCGGTGAGCGAATACTCAGCCACCCAGATCAAGCAGGCGGTGGTCGGCACCGGCGGCGCCGCCAAGGAGCAGGTGCAGCATATGGTGACCCATCTGCTGAAACTCTCCGCCACCCCGCAGGCGGATGCAGCGGATGCCCTCGGCGTCGCGCTCTGCCACCTGCACACCCGCCAGAGCCTGATCAAGATGGCCGGCCGCGCCAGCAGCTCGGTACGTGGCCGCTATCGCTGAGCCCTTGTGTTGACCGCGGCTCATCTCGGTATCGCTAAATAAAAAACCGCCCCGGCTATCCGGGGCGGTTTTGTTTGGCCGTTTTGTTTGAGCGCTTAGCGAGCCGAAATGGTGATGCTGGCGAGATCGATCAGATTGACCGCCCCCTTTTGACCGCCTGCATCGTTGTAGGTGTCGTTTGCCTTCAGGTAACTCATGTTGTAAAAATCGCTCACCCGGATGTCATACTCCCCGGCAGGCAGATCAATCACGAACGGCGTCGAGTCACGCAGCGGTTTGAGGTCGCCCTCTTTCATCACATGGGGCATCTGCACCATACCGCTGGTGACAACCTGGCCACCACTCACTACCGAGATCCGTTTCACCCCGTTGGTCACCCCCAGATTGATGGCATGCTGGGCATTGCTGTATTGCAGGCGAATGGCGTGCTTGCCATCGAGCTTGACCCCCTGCACCAGCAAGCTGTCGTCGGGGCGGCCCCAATCCTTGAGGTAAGGGACGGGAATGGCCCCATCGGCGGCGCTCACACTGCCGGTATGGGAGACGTTGGCCCCATCGATGGCGATATGTTGCAGCGCAGGCTGATAGCAAACCGGTTTGGCATGATGGGAGCGGTTGCCGGACTCCGGATAGACCGCCTCGGCACTGTAGCAATAGGCCTTGCCCGGCTGCAGTACCATGTCGTCGACCCAGCTGGTCGCGCGACCCAGATCGGAGGCCACCTGCTTGCCATCCCGATAAATGTTGTAGCTGACCGCCCCCTTGTTGAGACTGTCCTGCAGGGCAACCACCAGCTTGCCACTCTGCTCGCTAACCCCGAGCAGGGTCGGCTCGGTCGGTGCAAACACCTGCCTGTTCTCGACATCCAGCGGCGCCACATCCTTGATCAGGCGGCTCCCCTGATCGTCAGCCACGGCGGCACCGAGCGTCACCTCAATCCGGTTGCTAGGGGCCAGCATGTTTTCACTTATCTGCTCACCCACCGGGGCGCCATTGAGGGTAATGCTGCGTACCGGATAGTAACTGCCCTCCCCGCCCAGCTCCGGCAGTTGCAGCACGATGTCAATCTGCTTGCCACGATAGTTCAATCCCTTGAGTGCAGCCTCGGGCTTGGCCCCCATCAGCTTGTGCAAGTGAGCGGTGACAAACGGCTTGATCCGGATCCCCCCCTCTTCCACCTTGTAGCCGAAGGTGGTGTCGGTCACCATGCCAAGGTAGCCCCCGACAGACCAGAGCTGGCGCTGGGAGTTGATCACCGGCCCGGTCAAATCGGGATGGGTCAGATCCATCAGGGAGGGCTGACCGGAGAGCCACTCGAGGTTCTCCATGTTGGAGAGGTTCAGCGCGGCGCCGCGCATCAGGGAATCGATATGGTGATCGACCACGGCAACGTTCTGCACCATGGCCGCCGCCTTCAGCCCGTAGGCGGAGACGAAGGGCCAGATGGCGCGGTTATGGTAAACCGGCATATCGGGTTGCTGCGGGAAGTAGACCGGCGCGCCATAAGGGCCCATGGGATAGCGACTGATGATCTCTTTGGCCTGCGCCTCATCGGCAACACCGGCCAGAATGGCGAGGGATTCCCCCAATAGATCGAACTTGTAGGCCGGGCTCTGATCGGTACTGGTGTTGATCAGGCTGGCATACATCTTCTCGTCAGCCAGCCAGAAAGCACGATTGATCGCCAGTTTCAGCTCACCCGCCCACTGGTTATAGCGGATCGCCAGCTCATCGTGCCCCAGTTCGCTCGCCACCCGCGCGGCCAGCAGCAACCCCTGATAGTGGGTCACGTTGGTGGAGAGAGATTTGCTCATGCCGATGTGGGCGATATCTGCGGTGATCCACTTGGCATAGGTCTGGTCGCGCCAATCGAGGAAAGATTGCTCGCCGACATAGAGACCATCTGCGCTATCGAAGGCGGCCAGACGATCACTCTCTATGGTGTTGCTCAGTCCTTCAAAGACATCGGGCAAGAACGCGCGGCGCTCGGCATCAGACAGGGCAGCCAGCACCCGCTCGGCCCCCAGGGCCCAGCTCATGCGATCGGTACTGATGGGCCAGCTGCCCCCGGTACCGGTATCCTGAATGATCTGGCGTCCTTGCGGGATCAAACTGTCCATATCGCTTTTCAGCTCGGCTCTGAAATCAGAGAGCTTGAACTGCAGGGAGTTGCGCGCCCGCAGGGGATCAAGCACCCCCAGCCCCAGATCGGTGGCGTAGGAGAGATCCCGCGTCCAGACGTAATGCCACTTGGCGCCGGTTTCAAAGCAGTCGCAAGGGATCGCCTGCCCCCCGTTGTAACTGCCATCCTTGACCTGAGCCACGCTGTTCTGGCGCATCTCGTAAGCGGCCAGCGCAAACAGGGCATCAAATACCATGTTGCCGGATCGCAAGCGGGGCAGATCGGACTGCTCCTGATAGGTGGTAAAGTTCTCGCCCGGATCACGCAACTCCTGAGTAGTCGATTGCGCATAGCTGCGATACTCGTCACTGGCCTTTTTGACCGAGAAGGTAGCCGTTTCCGTCACTCCGGGCTTATAGGTCTCATACTCGCGCTTCTCGATCAGCTCATGCCCTTCATGGGGATTGATCATGCCAAGGTCTCCCTCTCCTGCGATGCTAACCTGCAACAAGGGGGCATTCTCATCCTGGCTGGCGTCCAGCAGGAACTTGTAATACCCCTCCTGATCCACCCGCACTGATGCCAGCTGACACTGGGCGTCACAGCGCTGCATCTTGACCGGGTGGTTCAAGGCAATGGCGCCATTAATCCCGAATCCAATCCCCTCCTGTGCGGAGGCGATCTTTATCTTGTGTTCACCCACCGTCAGCCTGGCCACCATCACATACAGCCTGTCCCCCTGATAGACCATCTGCAGCACGGGCTCCAGATTGCCATCAATCCCTTTCAGATAGAGGCTCTCGCTGTAATTGGGGTCATCACGCACCATGGAGAACTCGATGGCCGGTGCCGCCAGATCGGCATTGGTCACCTTGACCTGAATATCGATCAGCCCCTTTTCGGTCACCACCAGACGGTTGTTCTGCCCGTTGTTCTGGTAGTACATGGGATAGACCTGACCGGGGAAGATGCTGGTCTCCTTGCGGGAGTCAGCAGAGAAATCGGGATATTTGGTCCACTCGGGGCCAGCCACTTTGAAGGGGGACATACCCGAGTTCATCTTCAGGTTGTCCAGACGATAGACCCCCTCCTTGAAGGTCAGTTTGAACTTCTCCTCACGGCCCCAGCCGCTAAATTCGCCAACCATATAGAGATCAAAATCCCAGGGCGCCTTCACCTCCGGTTTGACCCCGTTATCGCTACCGCTGGATGAGCTGTCATGACAACCGGACAAAAGAACCCCGCCGCAGCATAACGCCACGGATAAAGCCAATGGACGAATTTTCATATTTTCCCTTCGTTACTTTTTTGTTTTGTTATTGAAACAGCATTGAGTAAAACCGTTTTTGCCAGTCTACGTGGTCAGCATTCGCCAGAAAAATAGACCACGTCACCATCGGCATAGATAACATCTATAACCAGATGAAATTACGTGATCCCCCGCACCAAACCGGCTATCAGGCGGTAAAAGCGAATTGAATACAACGTGAAGGGAGCCACATAAAAATAGGTTCATCGCGGCTTTCCGGGGAAGGCCGCCTTGATTTTCAGAAAAAAGTATTCTGAGTCCCTAAATCCATATGCCATGCGCTTTATCACTTTGATCTTGTTGTTCACCCCTTCCAGCACACTCGTGTGCATCGGGTAGTTTGCACTCGCCAGGATCCCCCGCATATATTTCGATAAATTTCGACCAAATCGTTGCAGCGGCGCTAGCCCGCTTTCCTTCACCTGCCGCATCCAGCTCCGCCATCGTCGCCATCCTTCCCACACGCTCGGCGCATACCAGATGCCCTTCAACCCCTCTTTCAGCACGTACACCATCGCCAGCGGTTGATTCGCCGCCAACAGCTCCTGCAACTTCACATCCTGTTTTTCACTCAACTTCGCCCGATTACGTAGCAGCAACCAACGCGCACTTTTGACCACTTTTCGCGCCGGTTTATCGCTTTTCAGTGCATTCGCCTGCTCCACTCGCACCCGGTCCACCACCTCTCGGCCATAGCGAGCCACCACGTGGAACAGGTCGTAGACCACCTCCGCCTGCGGGCAGTGTTGCTTCACCTCCAGGTCGAACGCCGTGTTCATGTCCATCGCCACCGCTTCAATCTGCTGGCATCGCTCGCCGAGCTGCTCGAAGAAGGGACGGATAGCGGCCCGGCTGTTGCCGTGCCCCACCCACAGGACGCGGATTCGCTCGGCATCCATGATCACGGTGGCATAGCGGTGTCCCTTGTGCAGGGCAAACTCATCCATCACCAGCCGCCGCACCTCCCCAAGTTCGATGGTGCCCACACTGGTCTGCAAACGGCGCTTGTCGATCTCCTTGATGGTGTGCCAACCGACCCCGGTGAGCTGGCTGACATGGCGGATGGGGAGGTACTGAACGAGCGCTTCAATCCAGCACTGCATGCGCCGGGTGAGGCGGGAGCCAGAGGGGAGCCAGTCGATATGTTCACTGACGCGACCACAGCGCAGACAGTCGACGCGGCGAACAGGCAGTTGTAACCAGACTTGTCGGTCAAATAGGTCTCGCTCACGCACCCGGCGGATACGTTGGTCGTGGATCAATGGCGTGGGTTGCAGGCATCGGCGACAACGGGGCAACAGGTCGGCGCGAGGCTCAAGGGTAAACAGGGTGTGATGGTTGGCAGAAAGCGCTTGGGCGATGACGGTATAACCTGGCCAGAAGGAGGCAATATCAATATGATGCACGGCGACAGCAGGGTGATGGTGGTGGTGTGTTTGGAGACAGCCAGTTTACCAGCACCCTGTCTGTCAACTTCCACTTCCCCAAGATCCCGCGAAGAACC
>NZ_JBFODS010000008.1:0-23699 GCF_040908445.1 Aeromonas sp. R10-2
ACTCAGAAGTGAAACGCGGTAGCGCCGATGGTAGTGTGGCATTCGCCATGCGAGAGTAGGACACTGCCAGGCACCCAATTAAACGGTGATGTGAAGAATCACGTCACTGGCTGCGAGGATGACACCTCACTGACGCGGCAAACAATTTAGCGAAAGCTAACCGAATGCGGAGCGGTAGTTCAGTCGGTTAGAATACCGGCCTGTCACGCCGGGGGTCGCGGGTTCGAGTCCCGTCCGCTCCGCCACTAATTTGAAAGGCCTTCCCGTTTGGGAAGGCCTTTTTGCTATGGGCGTTCTTTACCCAGTGGCACACAGATTTGTACGCAAGAACGCACAAAAGCCCAGTCTCACGACCGAGTTTTGATGTTTTTAACCTGCTGGTGAGCTGCCGACATCCCACCGCGATCACAATACCTTCCCCTGTTGGCGATCTTGCTACTATTTCCACCTCTGTATCGCAGCACATTCCATCTTGGCCATATTGTTCCGCAGCGAACTGATAGAGCTTGATGATTAAATCAGACCATCTTGCAACGGTACGTCATCGCTTCCACTTGTTTGTGTAATCCCCTTTTTTGCTTATGGATTTATTCCAGTAAAACAGTCTCTTATCAAGAATGAGCTGTTCTGCGGCAGGAATACTACATGAATCAAATGATAATGATTATTGTTTGAATGATCGGGGCTGGGTCGTTACAATGCGGGCTGATTAATAAAGTGCTTTTCAAATGAGCCTTTTCTAATGCTGCGTCTGGCCGGATGCCAGGGCGTTGTAATGAGTGAAGTAAGGGAATACGTCACCTTCCTACTAATAATGTTCAGGCTAAAACATGACAACAGTGAAACCGAACAAGCTTGCCTTGCTGATCTGCTCCCTTCTTGCGACCCAGGCCTATGCTTCCGAACAAGAGGTGATGGTCGTCACCGCTTCCGGCTTCCAGCAGAAGATTGAAGACTCTGCCGCCTCCATCTCTGTGATTACCCGTGAGCAACTGCAAAAGCGGGCATATCGCGATGTGACCGATGCCCTGAAGGATGTTCCCGGTGTTGTGGTGACCGGCGGTGGCAGCAGCAGTGATATCAGCATTCGCGGTATGGGGTCGAAATACACCCTGATGCTGGTTGATGGCAAGAAGGTGGATAGCCGTGGCACTCGCCCGAACAGCGATGGACCCGGTATCGAGCAGGGCTGGCTGCCGCCACTGCAGGCGATTGAGCGCATTGAGGTCGTCCGTGGCCCCATGTCATCCCGTTATGGTTCCGATGCCATGGGGGGCGTGATTAACGTGATTACCCGAAAGACCACCGGCCTGGCTTGGCAGGGATCGGTTCATGCTGATTCGACCTTCCAGGAGAACAAGGATGCCGGCAATAGCTTCCAGACCGATGCCTATACCGCAGGTTCACTGATCGACGGCCTGTTGGGGCTGCGTTTCAACGGTCAACTTGCACATCGTGGTGAAGACAAATTTACCCAGGGTTTTGCCGAGCAAGAGACTCGCAGTGGCACGGCGGTGCTTAGCTTCAAGCCTGATGACCATAACCGCTTTGATCTGGAAGCCAGTCGCAGTCTGCAGGATCGGGATCGCACGGCCGGCAATTCGCTGGCTGCCAAGGCGAAAGATAGCCTTAACCGATACGAGCGCACCAACTATGCGCTGACCCATGATGGTCAGTATGATTTCGGCTCTTCCAGCAGCTATCTGCAGCAGGAGACCAACACCAATCCCGGCCGCCAGATGGAGCTCACCAACACCATCGCCGATACCCATACCCAGTTTATTCTGGGGGATCACTACCTGAGCGTCGGTGGGCAGTATCGTTATGAGGATCTGCACGATCAGGGCAATACCCTGAAAGTAGCCAACCCTGCCGAGCAGCTGACCCGCTGGAGTTGGGCGATGTTTGTCGAGGATGAGTGGTCACTTACTGACAGTTTTGCCCTGACAGGGGGCGCACGCATGGATCGAGACCAGAACTACGGTTCTCACTGGAGCCCGCGCCTCTACGGCGTTTGGCATCTGGATGATAGCTGGACCCTGAAAGGAGGCGTATCGACCGGTTACCGCTCTCCTGACTTGCGAATGTCGGCGGCCAACTGGGGTCAGGTCACCGGTGGTGGCAGCCTGGATGGTATGCTGGTCGGTAACCCGGACCTCAAACCCGAGACTAGCGTGAGTGAAGAGATCGGCCTGCTGTGGAACGGTCATCAGGGCTTCAACGCCGGGGTTACCCTGTTCAACACCGACTTCAAGAACAAGATATCCGAAGTGCGTCGTTGCACCAGCAAGAGCGATCCCGCCTGTACCCTCAATGGTCACAGCTATGACTTCATCAGTGATCGGGTCAACGTCGACAAGGCGAACATGCGCGGTGTCGAGGGGATGATGGATTGGGCCATCAATGAGAATTGGTCGGTCAGCTCCAGCTACACCTTTACCCAGTCCGAGCAGAAGAGTGGTCCACTGGCGGGTCATGCCCTCAACCAGATGCCCCGTCACATGTTCAACAGCAGTGTTGACTGGCAAACCACCGAGGATCTCAGCCTCTGGTCACGGGTAAACTTCCGTGGCGAGACCTCCGAGTACCTGAGTCGGGTCAAGATGGCGGAGGGGACTCCTTCCTATACCTTCTTTGACATGGGCCTGGTCTACAAGGCCAACAAGCATCTGGATCTGACCGCCGGGGTCTACAACCTATTCGACAAAACAGTGGATTACAGCAGCTATGGCACTGTGCTGGATGGTCGCCGCTACAACCTGGGCGTGACCTACAACTTCTGATAGGGAACCTGTTATGCGGCCGCCATCTTCCGATGGCGGCCGTTTTTATTGCACGTCCGTCAGGGGGCTATGCCTGATAGGGGCCGGCTTGCCAGGTATTGCGCCCCAGTCCCTTGGCCTGATACATGAGGGCGTCAGCCTGCCGCAGTAGCTGGTCGGCATCAGCCTCTCTCTCTGCGGCTACCCAGACTGCCCCGGTGCTGATGGAGAGGGTCACCTCGCCGCTGCTGGTGTGCAGGGTTTGCCGGTTGCTCTCCAGGCAGATCCGCTCGGCCCATTGCTCTGTCTCTGCCAGCGTGGCCAGCGGCAGCAGCAGGCAAAACTCTTCGCCGCCGATGCGGGCCAGCAGAGCCTCTTTGGGCAACAGGTTGGTCACAGTCGTGGCCAGCTTTTCCAGCAACAGATCCCCGATGCCATGACCAAAGCGGTCATTGGTCTCCTTGAAGTGATCCACATCGAACAGCAGCAGAGCACAGGACTCCCCGCTTGCCAGTCGTTGCTCCATGGCGGGCATGAATGCCCGTCGGTTGAGCAGGCCGGTCAGGGGGTCGGTACTGGCTTGTTTCTCCAGTCTGGCGTTGGCGCGGCTCAACTCGGTGGTGCGGCTGGCGACGGCGCGGCGCAGTTGCACTATGTAAGCCACCATGATCAATGCCCCAGCAAGCAGTAGCCAGGGACCGAGATGGATGGGGTAGACGGTTTCGACATGCATCCACTTGCGGATGATCCGCTCCCGATCGCTCTCTTTGAGCTTGGCGAACCCCTCTTCCAGCCGGTTTAACAGGGCAAGGTCGCCCTTTCTCACTGCAAAGCGGATCTGGTCAGTATAGAGGTGGCGAACCGGAATAAAGCGGGTGGGATCGTCGGAGGTATAGATGTAGAAGTTGGCGACCTGCAGATCGGCGATAAAGGCCTTTATGTCGCCCCGAAAGGCCGCCGCCAGCAGAGTGTCATTGTCGTCGAAGGTCTGCAGTCTGGTGCCGGGGCAGTAGCGTCTGGCGTAATACTCCTCGTAGCCACCGGCTACCACTCCGACCGTTTCATGGAGCAGGTAGTAGTGCACATCGGTGCCGCGCAATTCGCTCGAGAAGAAGAGCTGGGAGTCGAGCTGGGCGAGAGGCCGGCCATAGTCGAACAGTTTGTCCCGCTCCGGTGACCAGAGCAGTCCGGCGTGAACGTCCGCTTTCCCCTCATGGAGCAGGTCGAGGGAGCCTTGCCAGTCGACCAGCCTGAACTCGATCTTCTGGCCGGTCACCCGGGCATATTCACGCCACAAATCGATCAGCAGGCCATCCGGCTGGCCCGACTCATTGATATAGGAGAAGGGCTGCCAGGCTTTGGAGTTGGTAATGATGAGCGGTTCTTCCGGGGCTTTGGCCCAAGCAGGCAGGGCAAGGGCGAGCAGCAGGAGCCCCCACCCGATACTGACTATGACTCCTGTCCTGGAAGAGGCCATCCTTGCTCCAATCCGTTGCCGTATACCGTCCCGTGGTCACCGATTATCACCACCTTTCTCATCGAAGAACAAGCGCTCAAATGATGAAGTTTGCATGATGCAAACGGCGCCATGACAAGGCTGGCGGATAGAGTGACTACTTACAGCGGCAGGCTGATCCGCGCCTCCAGTCCCCCCTGTGGCCGATTGAGCAGAGTCAGCTCGCCGCCGTGCTGATGGACCAGAGTGCGGGCGATGGAGAGCCCCAACCCGACACTGCCGGACTCGGTGTTGCGCGCTTCATCGAGCCGCACGAACGGCTTGAACACATCCTCCAGCCGCGCCGGATCGATCCCCGGCCCGTTATCGCAGACCCGGATCAACAGCTCCTCCTTGCGCCGCTCCAGCGACACTTCTGCGCTGCCGGCATATTTGATGGCGTTGCCGATCAGATTCTGCAGCACCCGGCGCAGGGTGTTGGCCCGACAGGCGTAGACCTCTTTGCCCTCCGCCAGACAGGTGACCGGCTGGCCGGTATCGGCATAGTCATCGCACAGGCTGACCAGCAGGCTGACCAGATCCAGCTCGCGGGTAGCCTCCTGCTGCCCCTCCTCGCGGGCAAAGCTGAGGGTTGCCGCCAGCATCTGTTCCATCTGTTGCAGGGTCTGCTGGATGCGCTCCTTGTCCTCGCCATCGGCCAGAAACTCGGTGCGCAGCCGCAGGCTGGTGATGGGGGTGCGCAGATCGTGGGAGATGGCCGCCAGCATCCGGGTTCTGTCCTGCACGAAGCGGTCGAGTCGGGTGTGCATCCGGTTGAAGGCCTGAATCGATTCGCGGATCTCGGTCGGCCCCTCCTCTTTCAAGGGCTCGATATCCTCGCCCCGCCCTAGCCGCTCCGCATTGCCTGCCAGCTGCTTGAGCGGGCGGGTGGCACGGCGAAACAGCAGCACCATCAGCCCGATCACCAGACTGGCGACCAGCATCAGGTTGAGGGTGGTCTGCCACGACCAGCTGCCCGCCTCCTTGTCGACCAGCGAACTGAACTGCAGCCAGCCCCCCTGCGGCAGTTCGATGGAGCCGTAGAGCCGCATATCCCGCGGCGGGGGCGGTCCCTTGCGATCCCGCATCATGCGGGCATGATGTTCCCACGCCTTGCTGCGCTGGGTATCCTCCTTCAGTTCGGCACTGATCTCGACGGTGAGGCCGGGGGGATAGTTGAGGCGCGAGCGCACCAGCTGCTCGAAGCGGGGGCTGCGGTTATCCGGTTGCAGCGGCTCGTCAGAGAGGCGCAGCAGCAGGGTCTCGCTGCGGCTCGCCTTGAGGATCTCGTCATAGAGGGACGGGGGGGAGAGGGAGAGCAGCCTGACCACCGAGATGATCCGCTGCATGGCGTTGCGGCTGTTGACGAAGCCGAGCGCCTCCTCCCGATCCGTGCGGTATATCTGGATGCTGAGCAGCTGGATCAGGATCAGCCCCGCCAGCGCCACCAGAATGATCTGGCCGGTCAGCCCCTTGGGCCACATCCGTGCCCACAGTCGTCGCAAGGCTCCCACTGCTTAAACCTGCGTCACGTCGGCGGAGAACATATAGCCGCCACCCCAGATGGTCTTGATCAGCTCCGGATTCTTGGGATCCCGCTCCAGCTTGCGGCGCAGGCGGCTCACCAGGGTATCGATGGCGCGATCGAAGGCTACCGCCTCGCGGCCACGGGCCAGATCCAGCAGTTGATCCCGGCTCAGCACCCGTTGCGGGCGTTCGAGAAACACCTTGAGCAGATCGAACTCGGCGGTGGAGAGGCTCAGGCCCACCCCATCCTCATCGACCAGCTCCCGGCGATTGACGTCGAGCAGCCAGCGATCGAAGCGCAGATCCCGGGTCAGGGTCTCGGCGGCGTGCTGGGTCTCTGCCTGGGTGCGGCGCATCACCGCCTTGATGCGCGCCAGCAGCTCGCGCGGATTGAAAGGCTTTGCCAGATAGTCGTCGGCCCCCATCTCCAATCCGATGATGCGGTCGGTCTCTTCCCCCATGGCTGTCAGCATGATGATGGGCAGGTTCGATTTGACCCGCAGCTCGCGGCAGAGGGTCAGACCATCTTCACCCGGCATCATCAGATCCAGCACCAGCAGGTCGAACTCCCGCTCCTCCAGCAGTCGCTTCATCTCCTTGCCATCCCGGGCGCAGCTGACCCGCAGGCCGTGCTGTTCCAGAAAGCGTTTCAAGAGATCGCGGATCTCGCTGTGATCGTCGACCACCAGAATGTGGGTGTTGCCCTGGTTCATGAATACCTCCCCTGCTTGGCGTTGGCACGAGTATACGAAAATCCGCCCGGCGGTTTGTGTCAAAGTGTGCCAGATCCGCACGATGCCACACTCTGCTACAAAAAAGGGTGAGGCTGGCAAAGTTCAGACACCGATAGGGTGTTTACTTGAGGGCAAGGCAAGAGCGCCGAACCAGAATCATCCCTACAGGAGATAGACCATGAAAAAGCTGACCAAAACCCTGCTGACCGCCACCCTGATCCTTGGCCTGCCGCTGGGTGCCTATGCAGCCAGTGAAGCAGCCCCCACCGGCCAGCCCGGCGCCATGGTGGATTGCCCGATGGACGGTGGTGGCATGATGGGTGGTAAACACCACGGTGGTCGCCACGACAAGATGGCTCGTATGCAGAACATGACCCCGGAGCAGATCCAGGCCAACTTGCAGCAACGTTATGATCGCATCGAGGATCCTGCCAAGAAGGCGGAGTTCATCAAGAAGCTCAACGAGCGTGCCGCCGGTATGACCAAGCACGCCGAAGCGATGAAGCAGTTCGCCGAAGCGAACCAGTAACAGCGCCAGCTGTTATCAACCCAGGGGTGGCCGAGGCCACCCTTTTTGTGATCGTATCGATCCATTTTCGCTCGAATCCTTATCTTACTGTCGCTTATGTGAGCGATGGCAAACGCGCCGTGAGCGAATTGCAAGATAATGCCCGCTCATATAACAAGCTGCAGTTAGCAGTGGCCGGAAACAGGAGAGGGTATGGGTTGGGATCTGGGGACAATCAAGGGGCGATATACCGGCGTTTTTCTGGGATTCATGGTGGCGGTCTGTGTGCTGACCGTAATCGGCATCCAGTTATGGGTCAAACCCGAGCTGCAACGGGCGGGTGAGCAGAATCTGGTGCTGCGGGTCAGCGAGATTGCGACCGACATTCGCGATCAGCTCAACGGGGTGCAGAGCCAGTCACGCAGTATCACTCAGCTGGTTGCCCAACTGCCGAGTGAGCAAATCGATGCTGTTCTCCCTGCTCTGATCGATCAATATGGCAATGCCATGGTGTTTGGTGGCGGCATCTGGCCGATGCCGGATCAGCGGGAAGCCGGTCGCATCAAGTTCAGTACCTTCTTTCATCGGGATGGTGCCAACAAGCTGATCCCCAACACCTACTGGAACTCGGCCGAGGCGCCCAACTATTTCGAGCAGCCCTGGCACAGAGCCGGGCAGCAGGCGGCGAAAGGCATGTGTGTCTGGGCGGCGGCTTACAAGGATGGTGCCAGCCAACAGCCGCGAACCAACTGCGCCATGGGGATCTATCGTGACGGTTCCCTCTACGGAGTGTCCACCATCGATGTGACGCTGGGTTTCTTTAATGATCTGGTCGCCAAAAAAGAGCAGGAGATCGGTGGTCAGGTGATGATCGTCGAGGCCGACGGCAAGATCCTCAGCAAGAATGGTCGTTTGAGCGGGGATGTGGTGCTGGGCAACCTCTCATCTCACGGGGACTATCCCTTTGCCAGTGCCATCGCCAGCCTGCTGGGGCCGGGTAATGGCGCCGCGTTGCAGCGCACCACTTTTCAGGATCTGGGTGAAGAGCAGACATTGCTGATGCAGCCCATCGAAGGAACCCCTTGGCTGTTGGCGGCGGCGCTGCCGACCAGCACCCTGACCCACGACAGTCAGGAGGTGCTCAAGACGCTGGCAGCGATCCAGCTACCGCTGGTGGTGCTACTGTTTGCGCTGATGTTGATGGCCATCAAGCAGCTGGGCAGTCGACTCGACACCCTCAAGCAGAACATCGATGCGCTCTCGGCCGGGGATGCTGACCTGACAGCCCGGATCCGGGTCAAGGGGCACGATGAGCTGGACCATATCGCCCAATCGGTGAACCGCTTTATCGCCTATCTGCAGCAGATGATGTTGCAGGTGACCGAGACCACCGAGCTGATTACCCGTGAATTGGCCCAGCTGGATCAGCAGACGGGACAGGCCAGACGCATTCTCGGTGAGCATGCCGCCGAGACCGATCAGATAGTGACCGCCCTGACCGAGCTCAGCTCCACTGCCGACAGCGTGGCGCACCACGCGAGCGATTCTGCCAGCTTTACCGAGTCGGCCAATGGTCAGGCGATTCAGTCCCGCAAGGTGGTGGGTCAGGCCTCTGCCAGTGTGGCTGCGTTGATCGATGAAGTCGATCTTGCCGCGACCAAGGTATTGGGGATGCAGGAAGATGCCCGCAAGATCAGCAGTGTGCTCAGCGTGATCGGCGATATTGCCGCCCAGACCAACCTGTTGGCACTCAACGCGGCCATCGAGGCGGCGCGGGCCGGTGAGCAGGGGCGTGGTTTTGCCGTGGTGGCCGATGAGGTGCGAGCGCTGGCGGCGAGAACCCAGAATAGCACCGCCGAGGTGGGGAGCATGCTCTCCCGGTTGACGCAGGGGGTGGCCGAAGCCGTGGTGGCCATGGAGCACACCAAACAGAGCTGTCAGGCGGCGACCGAGAATACCGAGCAGGTGACCGGCGGGCTCGACAAGATGGCGGATGCTGTGGTGCAGATCAACGATCTGGGCACCCAGATTGCGACAGCGGCAGAGGAGCAGAGCCGGGTGACCGAAGAGATCAACCGCAACATGGTCACTATCCGTGACATGGTCAATCTGCTGGTGGATAACGGGCAGAATACCGAACAGAGTTCGGCCACCTTGCTGGAGTCCAATCGCCAGCTGGTGGCACTGGTGCATCGCTTCAAGGTGTAACAAACCGATAATGAAAGAGGGGGAGCCTGATGCTCCCCCTCTTGCTACCTGCGCCGGTGCGGGCGTGTCGCCCTTGTCCACCGGACGAGCGAAGTTAGCCCTGAGCCTTGTCGGTCAGGTCTACTTTCTTGACGGTTTCGCCTTCGAACTTGATAACCACGTTCTTCTTGGTCGCATCGGTATCTTTCAGCAGGGTCTTGGTGGTTTCTGCCAGCAGCGGAGAGGCCTTGTTCAGGGCTTCCAGATCATAGGTCCACACTTCCAGGCCGGATTCGGTCTTGGTGGAGGCCGGTGCGCCCAGCTTCTCTTTGATAGCCTGCTTGTTGGAGCCGCCTTCCTTGATATCCAGTGCCTGCTTGATGGCTTCGTTGGATGCGCTATCCACGGCACCGGATACGGCGGTATTGGCCGCATCTTTTACGCTGCTGGTGACGCTGTCGGTCAGCGAGTCCATCAGGCCAGCATTGGCAAACAGGGGCAGGGTGGTGAGGGCTACCAGCAAAGTCTTTTTCATTTTCTACAGCTTCCATGGGGTCAATGAGGCGGCTATGAAATCAGCAAAGATATTGGGTGTCAAGCGAGGCGCACAATTAACATTTCTGTTAACTGGGTCTCATTTTTCACCGACCGCAAACAGTTTTGGGATCTCCCGCACCAGCCAGCTCTTGGCCTTGCCCATGGTGTCTCGCCGCCAGGCCAGCACCACCTGCAACTGATGGCGATATTCGGGGCTGATCACCTTGAGCCGTCCGGCCCGGATGTCCTCCTCAATCCAGCTTTGCGGCATGGTGCCGACGCCGATACCCGCCAGCAGGGCGTCGCGTTTCTCCGCCATGGTGCTGACGGTGAGGCGCGGTTGCTTGTCCAGCAGGCGATAGGTGAGCACCGGCTTGCGCAGCGCCGAATCGGCCACCGCGATGGCGCGGTAGCGGCGCAGGGTTTCGTCTGCCAGTGGCTCCGGCTCCTGATGCAGCGGGTGATCGGGATGGGCGACGTAGAGCATTACCTCTTCTTTAAGCACCTGATGCTTGATGCCGGTCATCATGATATCGGGGTTGATCGAGGAGATAAGCAGGTCGGCGCGGCCATCTTCCAGACACTCCCAGCTGCCCGCCAGCACCTCGGCCCGCAGCCGTAGTCGGGTATCGGTCTGCTCGGCCAGCTTCTCCACCAAGGGGTAGAGGGCCTGCACCGGGACCAGCGCATCGACGGCGATGGTGATGTCGGTCTCCCAGCCGCGGGCCAGTGCCCGGGTCTCGCCCACCAGATGCTCGGCTGCCTCCAGCAGCACCCGACCGCGTTCCAGCAACATGCGGCCCGCCGGAGTGAACTTGGTGCGGTGGCCGCTGCGGTCAAACAGCATGGCATCCAGCTCGTCTTCCAGCTTCTGCACCGTATAGCTCAATGCCGAGGGCACCTTGCCCAGCTCGTCGGCCGCCGCCGCGAAGCTGCCACGGCGGTCGATGGCGTCCAGCACCCGGATTGCCTCCAGGGTCAGCGCCCGTTCCTTGTTCGATTCCTTGGCCATTTCATACCTTCAATTTTTTTGAACATGTTTGCCAGTTTATCTCGCTAACAAGTTAGGCCAAGTGTCTTTAATATTCAATCAACGCTTAGGCAGGAACGTCGAGCGGCCAAATATGCGGGAAGTTCCGCACTGTGACACACCAAATCGGTCTGTCTGATGTCGGTGAAAGAACAACACACTATTTGAATAACCTCTTGCATGGATGCATTGATTCTGGCCGAAGCGGCCTTGGCAATGACATATAAAACAAGAGATTGAATGAACATGAAAAACGTAATCAAGATGCTGGCCGTTGCAGGCCTGATGACCACAGGTTTCGCCAACGCTTCCGTACCGGCTGACTTCAACGCCATGCCCGGCGTGCTGTTTGTGAACTGGAATGCCACCGCCGCAATGGATGGCAAAGCCAATCCGATGCTGGAAGTACGTGACGAGTCTGGCGATCTGCTGGCATCAGTCCACGCCAACCTGACTGGCACCCAGCAGGTGCGGATCCCGAGCCGTACCCAGGGCAACCTGACCGTCAGCCTGGCTGGCCAGAGCAGCGAATACCGTATTCCGTTCGGCATCGGTGGTGGCAACCCCCGCTAAGTCGAACCCCGGATAGATGAGGAGCAGACCATGATGCAATTGAGAGCCGCAGAAGCGCGGGGCAAGGCCAACTTTGGCTGGCTGGACGCGCGCCACAGTTTCTCCTTCGGTCACTACTATGACCCGGAGTGGATGGGACACTCGGTGCTGCGGGTGATCAATCAGGATCTGGTTGCGCCGGGTGGCGGATTCGCCACCCACCCTCACGCCAATATGGAGATCCTCACTTGCGTGCTGCAAGGCACCATCGAGCACAAGGACAGCCTCGGCCATGCCGAGCAGATCCCGGCAGGGGATTTCCAGCTGATGAGTGCAGGCTGCGGGATCCGCCACAGCGAGTACAACCCCTCGCAGACGGATCCTCTCTCCCTGTTGCAGATCTGGATCGAGCCGAACGAGTTCGGCACGCCACCCGGGTATCAGCAGAAGAAGATCGAGTCCAGACCGGGCATGACGCTGGTGGCGTCACCGGATGGCGAGGCGGGATCGCTGCGGATCCGCCAACAGGCCCGCGTATGGCGGCTGGAACTGGCCCCGGGCGAGACGCTCGAATGGGCACAGGCTGGCCGACACGGTTACCTGCAGATGATTTCAGGGGAGCTGACCGCCAACGGTCTGGCTGCCCGACCCGGCGACGGGGTACTCAGTCGTGATGAATACCGGTGGGAGTTGGTCGCAACCAGTGCCACTCAAGCCCTGTTGTTTGACCTGCCCTGATTGGTCAGTGGCGATACGAGATAAATGAGGATAGTGAAATGGACAAGATGAAAGATGTTGCGCTGCTGGCGAGTCGTGTACTGCTGGCGCTGATGTTCGTGATGGCGGGCTGGAGCAAGATCGGCGGTTACGCCGGTACTCAGGGTTATATGGAAGCGATGGGCGTGCCGGGCTTTATGTTGCCGCTGGTGATCCTGCTTGAGCTGGGCGGTGGCCTTGCCATCGTGCTCGGTCTCTTTACCCGCAGCCTCTCCGTGCTGCTTGCCGGTTTCACCCTGATGGCCGCCTTTATTTTCCACTATCAGCCTGCCGAACAGATGCAGATGCTGATGTTTATGAAGAACGTGTCGGTGGCCGGTGGTTTCCTGGCGCTGGCGGCGGCTGGTGCGGGTGCCTTCAGTGTGGATGCCCGTTTCGGCAAAAACTGGTAATGCCCTGAAGAGTCAAGTTTTCCAATGCCTTTTGGCCGGTGCAACTGCACCGGCTTTTTTCTGTCTGCGTTTTCCGGGTCGGTGAGGCGGTGAGCCAAATCTGCGGCGCCCCTCATGGTTCGGCGGTTTGCCCGCCTGCTGGCCGCAAGAGCCTTTTGCATCTTCCCCCCCGATCCCCGACAATTCCCACTCCTGTGAAGTGACGGAAATGGCTCGTTTTTCCGGCGCTCATCCCCTCTTGTGAATTGGCGGGAGTCGTCCATGTTTACCCTCTACCACTCCAATCAGCTGGATCTGCTCAAGGAGCTGCTGGTCAACCATATCCGGCAGGCCCCTCTCTCTCACCCCTTCGATCGGGAGCAGATCCTGGTGCAGAGTCCGGGCATGGCCCAGTGGCTCAAGCTGGAGCTGGCCAAAGCCTTCGGCATCGCCGCCAATATCGACTTTCCGCTGCCCGCCAGCTTTATCTGGGAGATGTTCACCCAGGTGCTGGCGGATGTACCGCGCCAGAGCCCCTACAACAAGGGCTCCATGAGCTGGCAGCTGATGACCATTCTGCCCGCCTTGCTGGACAGGCCCGCCTTTGCGCCGCTCGCCGCCTATCTGGGCGGCGGAGATGAGGAGGATCCTGCCAAGGATCCCGAACAAGTGCGGTTGTGGCAGCTCTGCCAGAAGGTGGCGGATCTCTTTGACCAGTATCTGGTCTACCGGCCGGACTGGATCGCCCGTTGGGAAGAGGGGGACGGATTGAGTCAGGAGCTGGCCGGGGTGAGCGGTCAGGATTGGCAGCCGGAGCTGTGGCGCGAGCTGGTGGCCCGCACTCTGGTGCTCTCTCCGAGCGGCTACCATCGCGCCAACCTCTACGAGGAGTTTATCCACGAGCTGGCGCGCACCGCCGATCTGCCGGGCAAGCTGCCGCAGCGGGTCTTTGTGTTCGGCATCTCGGCGCTGCCGCCGCGCTATGTGGAGGCGCTGCTGGCCCTCGGCAGCCGGCCGGAGGTGGAGGTGCACCTGTTCGTCACCAACCCCTGCCGCTACTACTGGGGGGATCTGCTCGATCGCAAGACCTTGGCACGGTTGGAGAACAAGCTCAAACCCGGCACCGATATCGAGACCCTGCAGGGCCCCGCCAACCCGCTGCTCGCCTCCATGGGCAAGCTGGGGCGCGATTACCTGCATCAGCTGATGGAGCTGGAGGTGCCGCAAATCGAGGCTTTCGTTGATATCGACGAGGTGGATGCTAGGGGCAATGTCAGCCTGCTGCGCGCCATCCAGAAGGATGTGCTGGAGCTGGCCGAACGGGGCGCCGGTCAGTTCGATCTCGACAGCAGCCACCACAAGAGCCCGATCGATCCGGCGGATGGATCCTTGCAGATCCACGCCTGCCACGGCCCGATGCGGGAGCTGGAAGTGCTGCACGACCGGCTGCTGGCGCTGTTCGAGCAGGACCCGTCCCTCACCCCGAAAGATGTGGTGGTGATGATGCCGGATGTGAACAGCTACGGCCCCTACATTCAGGCGGTGTTTGGGGCGCGCGGCCAGATCCCGTTTGCGGTCTCGGATCGGGCGGCGAGTCAGGAAAGCCCGCTGCTGCAAAGCTTCCTCGCCCTGCTCAGGCTGCCCAACGCTCGTTTGGGGGCAGGGGAGCTGCTCGCCATTCTCGAGGTGCCCGCCGTGCTGCGCCGCTTCGAGCTGGATGACGACGAGTTCAACCAGCTGCGGGTCTGGGTGCAGGAGACCGGCATCCGCTGGGGGCTGGATGACGGCTACCCCGTGCGGTTCGATCTGCCGCCCATGTCCGGCAACAGCTGGCTGTTCGGCCTGCGCCGCATGCTGCTCGGTTTTGCCATGGGGGATGGCGAGCCAGTGGCGGGCATCCTGCCCTACGCCGATATCGAGGGTCAGCAGGGGCTGGCACTCGGCAAGCTCGCCTGGTTTGTCGATTCGCTGGCCGAGTTTCTGCCCCGTCTGCAACAGGCCCAGCCGCTGGCCGAGTGGAACGGCTGCTTGCTGGCGCTGCTGGAGCGCTTCTATCTGGCCGACGAGGATGAAGAGCGTCAGCTCCAGCTGATCCGCAGCCAGCTGGCCGAGTGGCAGACCCGGCTCGGTGAGGCCCGCTTCGAGCAGCCCATCACCGCCGATCTGTTGCAGGATTACCTCGGCAGCGTGCTGGGGGAGTCCCGCTCCAGCCAGCGCTTCCTCGCCGGTCAGGTCAACTTCTGCACCCTGATGCCGATGCGCTCCATCCCCTTCAAACAGGTCTGCCTGCTCGGCATGAACGACGGCGTCTACCCGCGCACCCTGGCTCCCATGGGGTTCGATCTGATGGCGGTGGCGTCGCGGCGCGGGGATCGCTCCCGTCGTGATGACGACCGCTATCTCTTCCTCGAGGCACTGCTCAGCGCCCAGCAGGGGCTCTACATCAGCTATCAGGGTTTCAGCGCACAAGACAACAGCGACAAGGTGCCGTCAGTGCTGCTGGCGGAGCTGATCGATTATGTGCGGCAGGGCTTTGTGCTGGCGGGGGATGAAAGCCTCGATGACGAAACCTCCGGCAAGCGGCTGCTCAACCACCTGATGGTGGCGCACCCGCTCACCCCCTACAGCCGCAACTACTTCTACCCGGAGCCGGGTTCACGCCTCTTTACCTATGCCGCCGACTGGCTGCCCGCCCTCAATCCGGTGCGCGGCGCCGCCAACTTCCAGAGTGGCGAGCTGCCGCTCCCCCCCGAATGGGGCAAGGAGCAGGGGTTGGAGCTGGCGGAGCTGCTGCGCTTCTATCGCCAGCCCACCAAATATTTCCTCAACCGCCGCCTCAAGGTGTGGTTTGAGTTGAACGAGGCAAACATCGAGGACAGCGAGCCGTTCGAGCTGGATGGCCTGCAACATTATCAGCTGAAAGATCTGCTGCTCGATGCCCATCTGGCAGAGGGGGATAGTCCAGAGCGGAGCGACAGCGTGAGCAAACGTCGCGAGCGGTTGCAGCTCACCGGCCTGCTGCCGCAAGGGTGGTTCGGCAGCCTGCTGCTGGACGATCTGGATGCCGAGATGGGCAAGCTGGCGGATCGGCTGCGGCCATGGGTTGCTGCCAATGAGTCAGAAAAGCAGGCGGTGGAGATCGATATCTCCCTGGCTCAGGGTCAGCTGCAAGGGTGGATCGACACCCAGAAGGGGCGTTTGCTGGTGGTCAAACCCGGCAGCTTCAACGGCAAGGATCTGCTGCTGGGCTGGATCCAGCACCTCTGCCTCTCATTGAGCGGCGCCCCCGGCGACACTCTGCTGTTCGACGCCAAACAGAGTCTGCGTCTGCCTGCTCTTGCTGCCGACGAGGCGCGCCCCAAGCTGGCGGCGCTGGTGGCGTGCTGGGCGCAGGGGATGAAGCGGCCGCTGCCGTTCTTCCCCAACACCGCCTGGGATTGGCTCAAGGCGATCGAGAAGGATCCGGACAAGCTGGAGGCGGCCGACAAGGCGGCCCTCACCCGTTTCAACGGCGGCTGGATGATCAATGGGGAGGGGCAAGACGTTTACGTTGCCCGCTGCTTCCCCGAACTCGATGACGAGGTGCTGGGGCAGTTGCAGGTGCTGGCCCGCGAACACCTGACCCCGCTGCTCAAGACCCTGGAGGAGCTGAAATAATGGCTAACCCGCTCAATACCCTGCGTTTTCCCCTCCATGGTGAACGACTGATCGAAGCCTCCGCCGGTACCGGCAAGACCTACACCATCGCCGGTCTCTACCTGCGCCTGCTGCTGGGCCACGGCCCGCTCATCGAAGAGGGGGCTGATGCCGGTCAGCCGAGTGCCCACGAGCGGCCGCTCTCGGTGACCGAAATTCTGGTGGTGACCTTTACCGAAGCGGCCACCGCCGAGCTGCGCGGACGGATCCGCGGCCGCATCCACGAGGCGCGGCTCGCCTTTATGCGCGGCCATAGCAATGATGCCCTACTGGCCCAACTGTTGGCAGAGGTGGCGGATCACGAACTGGCGGCCCGCCGCCTGCTGGCCGCCGAGCGGCAGATGGACGAGGCGGCGGTCTTTACCATCCACGGCTTCTGCCAGCGGATGCTGAAACAGAACGCCTTCGAGTCGGGCGCCCTCTTTGAAACCGAATTTCTCACCGACGATAGCCAGCTCAGGTTGCAGGCGGTGAGCGACTACTGGCGCGCCGAGTTCTATCCGGTGGATAAAACCCTCGCCAGCGCGGTGCGTGCGCTCTGGCCGAGCCCCGCCGCCCTGCTGCGGGAGATGGGCAGCTGGCTCGACAACAGCGAGCTGGAGATCCACCCCGCGTTGGGGGACGAGACCCTCGCCGCCCGCCATCAGGCGGCCATGAGCCGCATCGCTGCGGTGAAGCGCGAATGGCTGGCGCAGATGGACGAGATCCGCCGCCAGACCGACGGCCAGATTAGCCGCTACACCGGCAAGAACTACGAAGGGTGGCTTGCCAAGATAGCCGATTGGGCGCAGGACGAGAGCAGTGGCTACGCCATTCCCAAGGAGCTGGAGCGCTTCGGCCAGACGATGCTGGAGGAAAACCTCAAGAAGGGGGGCGCGGTGCCGACCCTGCCGCTGTTCAGCCAGATCGATGAACTGCTGGCGAGCCGCCCCGGTATTCGGGATCTGATCCTGCAGCGGGCCGCCAAGGTGGTGCGCAGCCGGATGCAGGCCAGCAAGCGTCAAGCCCATCAGCTCTCGTTCGATGACCTGCTCAAGGATCTCGACGGGGCGCTCGGTTCCAGCCTGGGCGAGCGGCTCTGCGAGCGCATTCGCGCCACCTACCGGGTGGCAATGATCGACGAATTTCAGGATACCGATCCCCAGCAGTACCGCATCTTCCATCGGCTTTACGGCGGCCACACAGACACGGCGCTCTTGATGATCGGCGACCCCAAGCAGGCCATTTACGGCTTTCGCGGCGCCGACATCTTTACCTACATTCAGGCGCGGCGAAATGTGAGCGCCCACTACACCCTCGGGCGCAACTGGCGCTCCAGCAGTGCGCTGGTGGGGGCGGTCAACGGCCTGTTCGAGCGGGCCAAGGATCCCTTTATCTACGAGGCGGATATCCCCTTTCTGCCGGTGGAGGCCCAGGGCAAGAGCAAGGCGCTGCTGCTCGATGGCGAAGCCGCTCCAGTGCTCCACTGCTGGCAGCTGACCGGCCAGCCCACCTTCAACCGGGGGGATTACCAGAGCAAGATGGCCCGCGCCACCGCCGCCGAGATCCACCGCCTGCTGACCTTGGCCCGCGAGGGCAAGGCATTGATCGGTGATCAGGCGGTGAAGTCCGGAGATATCGCCGTGCTGGTGCGCACCGGCGCCGAGGGCAAGCTGGTGCAGCAGGAGCTGGCGCGCCTCGCCATCGCCTCCGTCTATCTGTCGAACCGCGAGAGCGTGCTGGAGCAGACGGAGGCGCGGGAGATTTTGCTGATTTTGCACGCCTGCCAGAACCCGAGCGAAGAGCGCAGCCTGCGGGCGGCGCTGGCGACCGGCCTGTTTGATCTGGATGCCAAGGCGCTCGATGGGCTGGCCAGCGACGAGCGGGCGTGGGAGAGCGCGGTGCAGGAGTTTATGGAGTACCGCAAGATCTGGCACCGTCGTGGCGTGCTGGCCATGTTGCGGGCCCTGCTGCACCGGCGCAATCTCGCCTCTTCGCTTTTGGCGAGCCCCTATGGCGAGCGGCGGCTGACCAACTTCCTCCATCTTGGCGAGCTGCTGCAACAGGTGAGCAGCGAGCTGGATGGCGAATATGCCCTGCTGCGTTGGTTGGGGGAGGCGGTGAGCCGCCCCAACGGGCAGGATGCGGAGCAGGTACTGCGCCTCGAATCCGAGCGGAAATTGGTGCAGATCGTCACCATCCACAAATCCAAGGGGCTGGAGTACCCGCTGGTGTTCCTGCCCTTTATCTGCAGCCACAGAACCGCCGAGACCCCGCTCTATCACGAGGCGGACGAGGCGGGCAATCGCACTATTCTCGATCTGACCGGCGCCGACTCATCGCTCGCAGAAGCGGACAGGGAGCGCCTTGCCGAAGATTTGCGGCTGCTCTACGTGGCGCTGACCCGGGGCGTCTACGCCACCTGGCTGGGGCTGGCGCCGGTGCGGGCGGGGGCGGGCAAGTCGGAGAAGACCGACCTGCACCACACCGCCATCGGCTACCTGTTGCAAAAGGGCGAAGAGGGGGATGCACAGACGCTGGCGACCGCGCTGACCGAGCTGTCGCAGGCGCTGCCCGGGGTGGCCGTCGGTGAGCCCTCGCTCACCCGTCCGGCCCCGCTGCCGCCAGAGGAGGAGCAGTTGGGCGAGCCGCAGGTGCGCCACTTTAGCGGTTCCCTTGAGCGGGACTGGTGGATCAGCTCCTACTCCGGGCTGGCGGCGCAGGGGCACGGTCACAGCAAGGGCGTGCTGGCCAATCCCGGCTTCGATGACGAGGTCGTCACCGAGGCGGCTGCGCTGGCTTCCGAGCAACCGGAGGAGGCGCCCCAGCCCTCCATCTTCACCTTCCCGAAAGGGGCGCGCCCCGGCACCTTGCTGCACAGCCTGTTCGAGACCATCGACTTTCAAAGCGCCGCTGGCGAGCCGCTGGCGGAGCATATTGCCACCTTGCTGGCGCAAGATGGCTTCGACGAGAGCTGGGCTCCCGTGCTGCAACAGCAGGTGGAGGCGGTGCTCGATACTCCGCTCGATACCGGCTTTGGTGATCCGGTGCGGCTGCGGGATCTGGCCCCCGAGCGCAAACAGGTGGAGCTGGAGTTCTTCCTGCCCATGGGGCGGGTGACGGCACCGGCGCTGACCGCGCTCTGCCAGCAGCACGACCCGCTATCGCGGGGCAACAAGCCGCTCAGCTTTGCCACAGTGCAGGGGATGCTCAAGGGCTTTATCGATCTGGTGTTCGAGTGGCAGGGGCGCTGGTATCTGCTCGACTACAAATCAAACCACCTCGGCATGAGCTCGGCCGATTACAGCCGTCCGGCGCTGGAGCAGGCGATGGCGGAACACCGCTACGACCTGCAATACCAGCTCTACTCGCTGGCGCTGCACCGGCTGCTCACCCTGCGCCTGCCGGGTTACGACTTCGAGCAGCACTTTGGCGGCGTTTTCTATCTGTTCCTGCGCGGCATGCCGCAGGGGGGCATTTTCCATACCCGCCCGAGCCGTGAACTGGTGCTGGGGCTGGATAAGTTGTTTAGCGAAGGCAGTGAGCCGTCAACAGCGGGATCCCAAGCATTGAACGAGGTAGAAGCATGAGCGGCACCATGATCAGCACCGCAACCAGCGCAATGATGGTTGAACGGTTGAAAACACTGGCGCTGGCTGGCCGCATCCGCCAGCTGGATCTGCAATTTGCCAAGCTGGTGGCCGACCTTGGCGGCAGCCCCGAGCTGGTGCTGGGGGCGGCGCTCACCTGCTTCGAGCTGGGGCGTGGCCATGTCTGCCTGCCGCTGGAGATGCTGGCGAACGGATCTTTACGCCCGTTCGGGCTGGATCCCCAGCAGAGCCGGGATCTGCTGCTGGATCTGGCGGATCCTGCCCGCTGGCCCGCTCTGTTTGCGGCAAGCCCGCTCGTTGGTACGGAACAGGATGAGGGGCCTGCCCCGCGCTGGCCGCTGCGGCTGTGGCACGGGCGGCTCTATCTCACCCGTTACCACGACTTTGAACTGGGGGTAGCCCGCCATCTGCGCGCGTTGAGCGAGCGAGCCGAATGGCCGGAGATTGCCCCGGCCCTGTCGCGGCTGTTTGCCCGCGACTATGGGTTGGTGTTCGCGGCGTTGCTCAAGGCCCGCCTCGCCCCCGACTTCTCGGCCCGCCACTTTACCCTGAAGTATCTCGATCTGGTGTGCCCGAACGAGGTGGATTGGCCCGCCATCGAAGGGCTGCTGGCCAGCGCCCAGGCAGCGAGCGACTTGAGCAAGCTGGATGCGCTGGTGCCCGAGGCGCTCTGCTGCAACGGCCAGAAGCTGGCGGCGGCCACCGCGGCGGCGCGCCCCTTTGCGGTGATCTCCGGCGGCCCCGGCACCGGCAAGACCACCACGGTCGCCAAGCTGCTCGCCATTCTGGTGGAGACCGGCCTGCAAGCGGGCAAGGCCCCGGCGATCCGGCTGGTGGCCCCCACTGGCAAGGCGGCGGCGCGCCTCACCGAGAGTATCGGCTCTGCCCTGCAGGCCCTCGATCTGCCTCCCGAATGGGTCGAAGCGATCCCCACCGAGGCGGGCACCTTGCACCGGCTGCTCGGGGTGATTCCGGGGCGCAGCCAATTCCGCCACCACGCAGGCAACCCGCTGCACCTCGACCTGCTGGTGGTGGATGAGGCCTCCATGGTCGATTTGCCGATGATGGCTCGCCTGCTCGATGCGCTGCCCAGCCACGCCCGCCTGATCCTGCTCGGCGACAAGGATCAGCTCGCCTCGGTGGAGGCGGGGGCCGTGCTCGGCGATATCTGCAGCTTTATCGAACAGGGCATCAGCCCGGCGCAGGCGGAGTGGCTATCCCGCCAGACCGGCTACCGCTTGCAGGGCTCGCCCGCAGGGGCGCCGGTGCGCGACAGCCTCTGCTTGCTCTCCAAGAGCTGGCGCTTTGATCAGCATTCGGGCATCGGTCAGCTGGCGCGCGCCTGCAACAGCGGCGATGCCACGGCGGTGGAATCAGTCTGGGGCGCAGGATTCGCCGATATCAGCCTGCACCCCTGGGCGGGAGAGGCCTACGACGCCCTGATTGCTCAGGGGGTAGCCGGTTACGGCAGCTATCTGAAGGCGGCCCGCGCGGGGGAAGCTCCTGCCGCCGTGTTCAAGGCATTCAACAGCTTCCAGATCCTCTGCGCCCTGCGCGATGGCCCGTTCGGCGTGCTGGGGCTAAACGAGCGGCTCGAACTGGCCCTGTCACGGGCTGGCCTGATCGCCCGCGATGGCGACTGGTATGCCGGTCGCCCGGTAATGGTGGTGCGCAACGACCACGGGGTCGGCCTCTACAACGGTGATATGGGGCTCTGCCTGCCCGACGAAACTGGCCGGTTAAAGGTATGGTTTGAGCAGCCGGATGGCACCCTGCGTGCCCTGTTGCCCAGCCGCTTGCCGCCCCACGAGACGGTCTACGCCATGACCATCCACAAATCCCAGGGCTCGGAGTTTGCCCATACCGTGCTGGTGCTGCCCGACAGCCCCAGCCCGCTGTTGACCCGCGAGCTGGTCTATACCGGCATCACCCGCGCCAAGGCGAAACTCGATCTCTACGGCGATCGCGCCCTGTTGGCACAAGCGGTACGGAAAAAGACCGAACGTTATTCCGGATTGGCGGAGAGGTTGGGGGAGTGATTGATGGCGGCGGTAAAGGGAGTTGCCGCCGTCAACGTATGTTTTTAGGAGTGGAAAATTATTGCTCATTCATCTCTTTGAGCAGTCGCCCCCAAAGAGGTTTTAATTGCCTTTTAATCGCATTAGAACCCATTATATTTGCCGCTTTATGGCCATATGTGATGAAATTTCGCTTGCTTAAATGCGAGTAACGCTCATAAATTTTCTTCTTAAATAGTGGTGTTTTCGCTACACCATTTTTCTCTTCAATAAGGTTGGCTTTTTGATGCGTCTTTTTAGCTAACCTAACCCCAGCTTTCATTCTGCCCGAAAACCTAGCTAGTGCCGCCGATCTAAGTAGCTTTCTTTCACCATCAAAAATAAAGCCTAAGTACTGTAGTGGCTTGTCACATTTTTGAACCCCACGGCATGTATGGAAAGTTCTAATCTCAGTTTTTTTATCATTTATTTCTATTTTTAGCTCGGAGATACTTTGTGTTACCAGAGAGATTAATTCACGGGTTTTATCACTGTCGATGATAAAAAGCATATCATCACAGTAACGATAGTATTCTCCTGAAATAGATGTCACTATGTCTTTTATTTTCTTGTCGAAATCTAGCATGTATATATTAGACAGAAGAGCACTTATAGATGTTCCTTGTGGTATGCCTCTTCCAGTCGAGTTGGTTTCTATTAACCCAAGACCTCGAACTTTCTCTCTGAATGTTTTTATATTGCAAAGTCTTAATCCTGCAGCTTTGGGATTGTTTCTCGATATTTTAAGTGCTGTATACAATAGGTCTCTATTGACCACAGATGATTTAGTTAGAGACCTGTATATATTAAAATGATCATTTGGTAATGAGTGTTCTTGGAGTAATTTGCACCACATTGATTTGAGTATTTCATGATCTAAATTATCAAAGAAACCAGATATATCCATCGCGATTGCAGTGCAATCACCATGAGCCTTTATTTTTTCAAAGGCAATGTTAGCAAAATCAATATTACTTTTCCCAAGAGATCTGAAAGCAAGTACAGATTCTTCTAATTGCGACTCAGAGAGAGCTTTTTCATATAAATCAGAGAGTAACCCTGCATAGTAAGAGTAAATGTGAGAGTCGATATGTGATGCGTATGAGATTGGTCTTGTTTTTATTTTCTTTTGAACATTACCATCTTTGTCTATTGATATTTTAAGGCTTTGTATATTCAGGGTGAGAGCGTGAACATTTTGTTAAATTTCACCCAGTTTTTTGAGACCCGCATTGAGTACCGTTTCCAGATATTCACTGCTCATTCCTGCGATTTTTTGCTTCCGTCTTACGCTCGCCTTGCGTGAAGTCTCGGCCCTGAGCATGTTCAGCCCCATGTGCCGGATGCACGCCAAAATCTCTGCGGCATCACCGCGATAAATCGGGCAATCATCCTCGCCCATCGTGACGTCCAGCACCCAGTGCAGGCTATTTTCGATGGCCCAGTGCCCACGCACCGCTCGCGCAAACTCATCCTGCACCAACGCTTTGGAACTGATGAAATAACGCTGCTCTATGGTAATTTTTTGCATATTTTCAACGCGATAGGAGATGGCCACGCCAATGCTGTGCAACTGTTTCCAATGAGGAAACTGGGCGGCCAACTCGCCCGCCGCCATGACATGGTACTCACGACCATCGATGCGGCCATGAGCCTTCTCAAGCGTCATCGTCTCTGCGCATAACGGGGTGGCCGCCAGCGGGGCGAGGGCCTGTCGAACCGCCTCGAACAACTTGGGTTGGTTGCCTTTGACGGCCAATAAGTAATCGCCACCTTGCTGAAGGATGGTCTCGGCGATCTCGGTCTGGCACCCCATCGCATCGATGGATACCAGGCAGCCTTTGATGTCGAGCAGCGCCAGCAACTCGGGAATAGC
>NZ_JBFODS010000080.1:0-75512 GCF_040908445.1 Aeromonas sp. R10-2
GCCCGTGGCGGAGAATCTCCTTGGTCAGGTCTTTGCGCCGACGAAGCCCAACGAAGTCTGGACCGGTGATATCACCTATATTGCCACCGACGAAGGCTGGCTTTATCTGGCTGGTCTCAAGGATGTGTTTACCTGTGAGATAGTGGGTTATGCGATGGGAGAGCGAATGACCACCGGGTTGGTCAGTCAGGCGCTGTTTCGGGCTGTGCAGCAGAAGAGGCCACCCGTTGGGCTTATTCATCACACAGACCGGGGCAGTCAGTACTGTGCCAAGGCTTACCGGGCTCTCCAGGTACAATTTGGCATGCAGACCTCCATGTCACGCAAGGGGAACTGCTTCGACAATGCCCCGATAGAAAGCTTCTGGGGGTCTCTTAAAAATGAACTGGTTCACCACCATAGATTCGAGACGAGAGCGGAGGCCAAGGCAGCGATTCAGGAATACATAGAGATTTTTTACAACCGCCAGCGTCGGCATTCACGACTTGGCAATGTCAGCCCGGCGGAGTTTAACAAGAGGTATTGGAGAACTGCTCAGGCTGCTTGATCCGGGACTGTCCGATCTTGTCAGGACACCTCACTTCAGATGTGGGATGGTTGCAAGATTTCATTGCAGAAGCTCACAGACCCAGGGCAAAACCCTGCTCCGATGGAGGCGTTGACCTAACCTTGCCGTAAGCCAGAAGGGATGATGACAGTATCGATTTCAGGTACTGGCACGGGCTCATCTACATGCATGTAGCGCTGTATTGCACCGCAGGAGAGATTGCTCTGAGCGGCTGCCGTATTGCGTCAGCAGGCCTAATGGCACGGTATAACGGTAGAAAATCAGCAGCGCCCAAAGGTGGATGAGAAGCACTCAGGAGGCATAACTTTGTCGTAAAGGCTGTGGATAAGGGCGGGACGCAAGAGTTTGTGGGGCCACTTCTCTATTCGCCCTGTGGCGTTTGCATTGATGGGAAATTGGGAAAAAGATAGACACAGGCCCGATATCTGCATAGGGACAAGGTCGGGAGGGGAAAATGCTCCGCCATGGTGACGGAGCATCGGGTGCGCACTTAACGGGTTAATCCGCCTTCATCCAGCACGCTGACGGCCCAGAAGAAGGGGGCATTCCAGTTGACAGTGACTTCGTTCAGGGTCCATGCGCCAATCTCGTCTTTCCAGCAGGTTTGGCCGGTGCACTTCCCTTTCATGGTAGAGGCAACTGGATCACTGAAATTAATGGAGTTGGGGCCTCCAGACATCACTCCAGGGGGAACCAGGGGAGACGCGGGATCGACTGGATGTGCCCAGAACCTGTGGTGCGGATTTTTCAGAGGGCGACTGCCGTAGCCGGAGACATAGGACTGGTCGAGGGGGTTGCGGCCCAGCACATAGTCCATGGCATCGGACATGGCCTGCAGGTATTTGCGCTCCCCCGTGAAGTCATGGGCCAACCCGAGGAAGATGCTGCGGTTCATCAGATTGGAGTTGGAGCCCCAGGGGTATTCGGTAGCCTGATAGGGGATAAGGTAACCCTCTGTCGCCACGCTCTTTTGGTAGCCGTCAGCTGCGGCGATGATAGCGGCGCGCGCCTTCTCCACTTCCTGTTTGCCCAGTTTGTTAGGCGCCATGGCCAGCGTGATGGTCCCAGCGCTGCTGAGATCCTGCCAGTAGAGATCACCGCTTGCGCTGCGATCCCCCTTGGGGGCGGCCAGATAGAGAGGAGACTGCTGGACGGCCTGCTTGTACTCGGCTTTGCCAGTGGTGGCAAATAGCTCGGCGGCAGCCCAGTAGAATTCGTCCTTCAGGTTGGTGTCATCATAGGGACCGGATCCCACAAAGTTGTCATAGGCATAGATGTCCGGATGGCGGTTGGCCGCCTTCCAGGCTCGTTCGGCTGCCTGCAGGCTGCGCTGTGCGAAGGCCGGATCCAGATCTTTCCATACGCGAGCAGACTGGGCGGCGGTGGCAGCCAGGTTCAGGGTCGCAGCCGTGCTGGGGTGGCTCAGGAAACGGGGCTGTGGATCCTTGTGGGGCGGGAGCGGCATCCCGGTCCAGGCTTCATCGGCGACCTTGTGGAAGACCATGCCTGAGGCATCGATCTCGGTCAGTTTCAGGCTGTCGAGCTGCTTGGATTGATCTCCTACCGGTACCCAGGCCTTCTTGCCTTCGGGTACCTGCATGGCGAGGAAGAACTCCATCATCCAGCGGGATTCGTCCAGCAGATCGTTGTGGCCGTTGTGCTGTTCCGGGATTTTAGCCTTGCCGTCGGCAAAGGCGCTCTTGTCACCCTCTTTCGCCAACTGCTCCCGTTCATAAAGGTTCATCAAGGTCCATACCGAGATCCCCCCGTTGACCACGTACTTGCCCTGATCGCCGGCGTCGTACCAGCCGCCGGTCACATCCAGCGTGAAGTCACAGCCAGGCCACTGGTTGCCCTTGGCGTCCAGCTTGTTGAAGCAGGTTACGTTCTCGGGCTTGTGTCCTGCCGGGCGAGCAAGGTCGGGGCGCTGGACATATTTGGCTTCGATGTCGATGCCGCTACGCTGCTGATAGAAGAAGGAGAGGGCATCGAATTTCATGGTGTGATAGATGTCATTGCCGATGCTGAACGGATGACTCTTCTGGCCGGCGACCTCCAGTACCAGGCCGGTGCCCGGGGTGGTGACCTGACTGAAGTCGGCAATCTGTACGTTCTCGCCGGATGCGGCATTCAGGCCAAAGGGCGTGGTCTTGCCTTCCGCGATGGTCTCACCCTGGGCATTGCGCAGGGTCCAGGGGAGCGCGTCCTTGCTGTCGGTGGCGATGGTCGCCCGTTTCAGAGCCTTGCTCAGATAGCCGACCTGGTTGACGCGCACGCCGCCCAGCTCCGATTTCTTGATCAAGGAGGGGCCCGATAGCGTGGCTTCACCGATACAGACAGTGGTCGGTGTCTGGGTGCCCATCTGAAGTTGGAACTGGGTCTTCTCGTCAGTGGCAGAAGGTGTGAACTGGATATCGAACGGTTTGGGCGTGCTGCCGAGGGCGAGGTCCTGCACCATGTAGTTGGTGTAGGGGGCGCCATCATGCTGGATCAGGGCCTTGACGTTGATGTCGCTCTTGGCCATGGCAGTGAAATGGAGTTTGTAGGTTTGCCCCTGCACCAGGCCGAGATTGGACTGACCCAGGATGACATCCCAGGGATTGGAGCCCGACTCGGTGAAGGTGATACAGCCCATCTGGTTCTCGGCGTTCAGGGTCCCCCCGGCCGTCCACCATCCATCGGTTCCCTGGAAGTCCCCATTGGTCAGCAATTCACCCACAGGCCCGGCAGATGCCGAGGAGGTAGCTGAACCAGATGCTCCTGCGCTGGGCAGGGAGCAGCCATGCAAGCCAATGACGCAAGACATGGCAAGCGTCAGGGCACTAAGCCGAGATATTTTCATTGTTACCCCTTTGATCACAGACGGAAATAATGGTGTCGATTTTCGCACTCACGCAGAAAATGACCGAGTCATCCTGCGGCCCGCATTTCACTGTCAAGATTCACACACAACTCTTGAGTGGAAATCGATTTCACGATTCAGGTAACAGTAAATTTTTTGGCAGATCAAGTTTGCTTTTATGAAATGTGATGGAGACGGCAAATTTTCGTTTATTGATATATTCATGCACTTGAATTGAATTCCATTGAATCCTTTCAACATTCCTCTGACTCCCCAGCCGTTTGGCCATATCGGTGTCGTTCCAGACAGCTCATGCGGCAAGTCAATGTGATTGGCCGCATTTAAATTATTGTTTTAATTTTATTTTGTTGATCTTTCTGACGTGAGTCTACCCATTCTCTCTGTTCCTTCCTGGGTATTCTGCTGATGAGGCACGCTCCCGAGTTTGTGAGTTGCATCACTATTTTCTCTTTCAGCGGGATCTTTGTCATGGCATGACAAAGATACTGCTGGAATGACGAAGAGATTTCTGTTTACCATTTAATATCCTTGCAATCGATTTCAAATTTAACTGTTTTTCAAAACGACTCGTCATGAACGATGAGTCCAGGCGATGAACGAGAACATCCGGAGAGTCATAAGGAAAATGCGTAAAACTACAGGTCTCACCAGGTCTATGACCTGCCTATTCGTGGGGTGCGGCATCTGGAGTGCCGGGATGGCGGATGAGTTGTCGACCATGCCCTATTTTTCCACCTGGCCGCAGATCCACAGCGCTATTGCCAGGGACGAGGGGATGGAGCGCCAGATCCAGGCTCTGCTCTCCCGGATGACCCTGGAGGAGAAGGTTGGCCAGATGATCCAGCCCGACTTTCGTGAAGTGACACCTGAGGAGGTGACGCGCTACAAGATTGGCTCCGTCCTCAACGGGGGGGGGGGCTGGCCCGGCAACAACAAACACGCGTCGGCCCAGGACTGGGCACACCAGGCCGACACCTATTGGCAGGCGGCGGAAGCGGGCTTTGAGGGCAGGGGGTATCGCATCCCCTTCATGTGGGCGACCGATGCGGTGCACGGCCACAACAACGTCTTCGCGGCGACCCTGTTCCCGCACAATATCGGCCTGGGGGCGGCGCGGGATCCGGATCTCATCTACCGTATCGGCCAGGTGACGGCGCGGGAAGTGGCCGCCACCGGGCTGGATTGGACCTTCGCCCCGACGGTGGCGGTGCCCAGAGATGATCGCTGGGGCCGGACCTATGAGGGCTATTCCGAAGATCCCGCCATCGTCTATCACTATGCCGGCGAGATGGTGCGTGGCCTGCAAGGTTCCGCGACGGATCTGCGCGGCCAGCGCCATGTCATCTCGAACGTGAAACACTTCGTGGGGGACGGCGGTACCCTGAACGGGGTCGACCGGGGTCAGAACTTCTATTCGGAAGAGGACCTGCGCAACCTGCACGCGGTGGGCTACTTCTCGGGGCTGGATGCCGGTGCCCAGGTGGTCATGGCTTCGTTCAACAGCTGGCACAACGAGCTCAACCGCGACGTGCTGCCAGAAGACGGGGTTGAGTACAATGGCAAGCTGCACGGCAGCCGCTATCTGCTGACCGACGTGCTCAAGGACAAGATGGGCTTTGATGGCCTTGTCGTCTCTGATTGGAACGGTCACAGCGAGATCGCCGGTTGTACCATGGGGAGCTGCCTGCCTGCGGTGCTGGCCGGGGTCGACATCTTCATGGTCACGGCGCGCAAGGACTGGATGGAGTTTCGCCAGAGCCTGCTCGATGGCGTGGCGAGCCGGCAGATCCCGATAAGCCGGATCGACGATGCCGTGACGCGTATCCTGCGGGTCAAGATGCGGGCCGGGCTGTGGGAGAAACCCATGCCGTCGGCCCGTGAGCTGGCGGGCAAACAGAGTGAACTTGGTGCCGTGACGCACAAGGCGCTGGCCCGGGAGGCGGTACGCAAGTCGCTGGTGCTGCTCAAGAATGAGGACAGGATCCTGCCCCTGAGCCGGCAGAGCCGGGTGTTGGTGGCTGGGAGTGCCGCCAACGATCTGGGCAAGCAGGTTGGGGGCTGGAGCCTGACCTGGCAAGGCAGCGAGAACGGGCGCGGTGATTTCCCCAGTGCCCAGAGCGTACTGGATGCGGTGACCGCCACCGTCGGTGCGGATCATGTGCAGGTAAGCACGGGATCCGGTGAGTTTGCGGGAGCCAAGCCCGATGTCGCCATCCTGGTCATGGGGGAGGACCCCTATGCCGAGTGGTTCGGCGACATTCCTGACAACAAGACCCTTGCCTATGGGGATCTCAAGAGCAGCTATCACGAGGATCTGTTGACCCTCAAGCGGCTGAAGGCGGCCGGCATCCCCGTGGTGACCGTGCTTTTCTCCGGACGTCCGCTCTACGTCAATGAGGAGCTCAATCTCTCTTCCGCCTTTGTCGCCGCCTGGCTGCCGGGCACCGAGGGGGAGGGGATCACCGATCTGCTGTTCAGGGATGCCAAGGGCAAGGTGGCCCATGACTTCCAGGGACGCCTCTCCTTCTCGTGGCCCTTTAGCAAGTGCGCCACCACCATCAATCGCACGCCCACCCATATCCCGGGCTGGCAGCGCCCAGCCTTCGAGCAGGATCCTGCGGGTGAGTACGCACCGCTCTTCCCCTATGGCTACGGGCTCAGCTACGGCAAGCCTTCCCCTGTGGCGGCCCGGGTCAGCAACCTCAATACCCTGACCCTGGATAAACGTACCTTCGGCTGCAACGAGAGCGACCCCGCCAAACTGAGCGCCGCTGACAAGGTGCTCGAGCTGTTCGGGCCAAAGGCGGGTGAAGAACACCGTCTGCGCATGGGGGACGCCAGCAACTGGACGGGGACTGAAGTCTCCGGCAACAGCGTGACCGAGATGACCTTCATCAAGGTTCAGCCCATCGACTACCTGCGCCAGCAGGATGCGCGAGCGGTCACCTTCCTCGGGGCGGACAAGCCGGGTATCGACTCCGGGGCCACGATCCAGTTGCAGACCACCCAGGTCAAGGGGGCGGATCGTCGCACCTACCTGAAGGGCGAGAGCGAGCTGCAGGTGACGCTGCGGGTGCAGCAAGCGCCAGCGGGGGACATGACGCTGGGGCTGCAGTGTGGCTGGCCCTGCGGCAAGTCCATCGAGATTGCTCCGGCCTTGCGCCAGTTGCCCCCGCAGAAGTGGGTGACCCTGAGTCTGCCCCTGCGCTGCCTCGAAGAGGGCATGGACTTCGCGAAGGTCAATACCCCCTTCATCCTGGGCACCAGTGGACAGGCACGCATCGACATGGCGACCGTACGCTGGGTACCGGCTTCTCTGCTGGGGGCCTCAGGGGAAGTGGTCAGGCTCGATTGCCAGGGCAGGTTGAGTCGATAAGCCGTCAGCCAGATGCACCAGGATGCCTGTCGGGCTCCTGGTGCCTTGATAACCGGCTCCGCCCCGATGCGGAGGGAGAGGTGGGAGAGAAGGATGTCGATCGTACAGCGGATCAGATTGGGCTTTACGCTGCTGCTGGTCCTGTTGCTATTGCTCGGGGCCATCAGTTACCTGAAGACGACCTCCATTCACGGTCGTTTCCAGCAGGTGACCGAGGAGGCGACGCCTCAGGCCCTGACCGCCAGCCGGCTGCGCGCCGCATTGCTGATGGCTGACAGGGACAGCCTGGCGCATCTCGCCATCCGGGAGACGTCGGCGTTCCCCGAGTCCCGTCAGCGTGTTGCCCATGACAAGGTCCGCTATGAGCAGCACATCAAGGCATTCGCGGCCCTGACACTCGATACCGAGAGTGAGCGGCAACTCGCCCGGGTCACCGACCAGGCCCCCCGGCTGTTTACCATCTCTGAGCAGTTGATGAGCCTGCACGAAGAGTCGGTCGAGCTGGAGCGGGTGCTCGCACGGATGCGGAGCGAGCTGCTGCACCTGGACGACAACTACCGTTCGGCGGCGGACTTGCTGGTGCGTTACACGGCGGGGCGGCGCTCTTTGCAGAACAAGGCGGAGCTCATCACCAGCGGTATTGCACGGGATCTCAAGCTGATCCTGCGTGCCGACGGCAACACGGATCTGGTGGCGCTACAGGGGGTGCTGGCCAAAGACATCGACATTGCGAACCAGCGTCTGGAGCGGATTGTTGTCCCCGATGACGTCAAGGCCAGGTTCACCCGCCATGTGGCGCGCATTCCCCAGCTGGTATTTGGCGACAAGGGGCTGATTGCCACCCTGGTGCGCCGTCAGCAAATCAGCCAGCAACTCCATGGCTTGCGTGAACAGCAGGAGGCGCAGAGCCAGCAACTGGGGGAGGTCCTGGACAGGCTTATCGCCATCAGCAACCAGAGCATGCAGGAGGACAGGCTGAGTGCCGACGTCGCGGTTGACAGCGCCCGCACCTGGATCGTGATGGTGGCCCTGTGTTCCGTGCTCATCGCCCTCATAGTTGCCTGGAGTACGGCCCGCAGCATCCAGGTGCCGCTGGTGCGGATCAATCGGGTTCTCGGTCTGATGGCACAAGGGGACATGACGCTGCGGGTTCGCTACCCCGCCAGGAACGAGCTTGGTGAGGTCGCGAACTCCATCGACCAGCTGGCCCACCACACCAAGACGCTTCTGATGGAGGTCCAGACCGGCTCTGAGTACCTGGTGAGCGAGACGCGCAAGACCGCGGAGATCGGCGAGCAGGTGATGTCGCAGGTGCAGGCGCAGAAGGCCCAGACCGATCAGGTGGCGGCCGCCATCTTCGAGCTGGAGACCAGTGCGACCGAAGTAGCGCGCTCGAGCGATCATGTTCGTCGGGAGGTGGGGGAGGCCAATGACGAGAGCCGGCGCGGACGTCATCTGATGCAGGCCAATCGGGATGGCATCGAACAACTGGCGACCGACATCGCCGGGGCCATGGCGATCACCCGCAAGCTCGAAGGCTACAGCAGCAACATTGGCAACATTCTCGAGGTGATCCGTGGCATGGCTGAACAGACCAACCTGCTGGCCCTCAATGCGGCCATCGAAGCGGCCCGTGCCGGGGAGGCCGGGCGGGGCTTTGCCGTGGTGGCCGAGGAGGTGCGGGCGCTGGCTACCCGTTCACAAGGGGCGACCCAGGAGATCCAGGTGATGATCGACAACCTGCAGGGATGCGCCCGCGATGTGGCGAGCGTGATGGCCCAGAGCCATGAGCAGACCCAGCAGAGTGTGCAGCAGACCCGGGATGTCGAGAGTGCCCTGGCGGGGATCGCCTCGCGCATGGAGGCCATCAAGGAGATTGCGGATCACATGGCTTATGCCGCAGCGGAGCAGATTTCGGTGAGTCAGGGAGTGGCCCAGCACGTGGCGGCCATCGCAGACGTGGCTCACGAGACCGAGCAGGCGTCCCGGGTATCGGCGAGCAGTGGTGAGGTGTTGTCGGGGCTGGCCAGCCAGCAGCAGAGTCTGGTGGCCCGTTTCAAGGTGTAGGAGAGAGGCGATGTGGAAATCTGTGAGTGCCCTGCTGGTCTGGGGGCTGAGTACGGCGGCGGTATCCCAGGAGCTGGTGCTGGAAACCTGGCGCGTGGATGACGAGGCGCTCTGGAAGGAGCAGTTTCTGCCCCGTTTTCAGGCGATCCATCCCGAGATCACCCTTAAGCTGCATTCGCAGCGCTCGGCGGATTACGATCGGGAGCTTGCCGAGCGGCTGGCGGCGGGGAAGGCGGGGGATCTCATCACTTGCCGCCCTTATGATCAGTCCCTGCGGCTGTTCCAGCAGGGGCATCTGCTGGATCTGACGGACCTGCCCGGGATGGAGAACTTCCCGAGCTTTGCCAAGGCCGCCTGGCAGACCGACTCCGGGGCCCAGACCTTCTGCCTGCCCATTGCCTCCGTGATCCAGGGTTTCTACTTCAATGTCGATATCTTCAACGCCCTTGGGCTGACACTGCCGCGAACCCGTGCCGACTTCTTCGCCGTGCTGGAGAAGGTGAAGCAGGATGGTCGCTATCTGCCGCTGGCACTGGCGGCTCACGACAGCTGGGTGGTCTCCGAGCTTGGTTATCAGAATATCGGTCCCAATTACTGGCATGGGGAAGATGGCCGCCTGGCGCTGATCAACGGTCAGGCGCGAGTGACCGATGCCCCTTATGTGGCGGCGTTTCGTGAGCTGGCGAGCTGGCGGCCCTACATAGGGGACCATCCTGCCGATGCCACCGAAGCACAGGCGGTGGATGCCTTTGCTGCGGGCAAGGCCGCCATGATAGTGGCGGGCTCCTGGTCGCTGGCCCAGTTCACCGGCAAGGTCAATTTTGGTGCCTTCCCGCCCCCCGTCGCGCGGGAGGGGGACACCTGCTATTTCACCGATCACACCGACATGGGGATCGGCATCAATGCCGCCAGCCCGAACAAGGAGGCCGCCCTGAAACTGGTGGAGTGGATGGCAAGCGCCGACTTTGCCGAGCGTTTCTCCAATTCGGTACCCGGTTTTTTCTCCCTCTCCAACCACTTCTTCGAGCTCAAGGATCCGGTGGCGAGCACCATGATGGGCTGGCGGGATACCTGCGATTCCACCTTGCGTCTGGGGGCGCAGTTCCTCATCCGGGGTGAGCCATTGCTTACCACAGAGCTTGCGGAGGTATCGCAATCCGTGGTGCTCGGCACCATGACGCCGGAAGCCGCCGCCGCGCGCATCCAGCAGGGGTTGGCAAGCTGGTATCTCCCCCAGAAGACGGCAAAAAGAGCCCGTCTCTGTGAGGCGGACGAGCATCTTCCCACGCTGGCAACCAGCACAGCTATCGGGACGGAGTCTCCCTTCGCTGCGCCTTGACGGTGGACACGCCCACAGGGCAATCCCCCGCAGCGATCAGCAGACTCTTCAAGGCGCCTTCAGGCGCCTTTTTCCATCAGGGCCGGTTTGTAGGCAGATGTCATCGGGTTGTCATTGCCAGGCTCTGGCTGGTTTTATGGAGCCAGCCGGATTGAGGGGCCGGTAGAAGAGGTACGCCGGGTTGTGTGTGGAGTCTGTGCTACGTCAGAGATACAAGGTGGAAGATGCGACAAGGACAAGTCGCTCGCTGGACAGGCGGCTGACAAAAGAAAAACGGCCCGAAGGCCGCTTTGAGCGGATGCTGCGCAGGGAACAACCCCCAGTCGACATTCATCCTTTGTACGGCAGTGTAGTATCACGCACCACAATGCTCAATTCGGGCAGTTCGTCCGAGTTTGGCTCCGTGCCCTCGATCAAACCCAACAGAGTCTTGACCATTTTGACCCCCATCTCGTAGATGGGCTGGCGTACCGTGGTCAATGGCGGGTTGGAATAGGTAGAGAATGGCAGGTCATCAAAACCAATGAGTGAAACATCCTCTGGTACCCTTAAGCCGCACTGCTTGAGCCCCAAAATAGCCCCGTAGCAGGTCTGATCGTTGGCGCAGAATATGGCTGAGAATTTCCGGCCACTCTGCACCAGTTTCTTCACTGCATTCAGGCCACCAGCCTCGGCGAAATCCCCTTGGATGACCAAGGATGGATCATATTCGATTCCCGCGCTGACTAAGGCCTGGCGATAACCATGATGACGTTCGATGGCATCGTTTTGATCCGGTAAGCCGACAATGTGGGCGATGTCATGATGACCCAGATCCAATAAATAGCGAGTTGCCATGTAGCCACCCAGCCGATTATTGATGCTGAAGGAATGTACCCGCTCGGTCATGATATTGTGGCCAGTGGCAACAATGGGTATTTGCTGTGAAAACTCGAGCAGCGTTTGTTGATTTACGTGGCCGGTCAAAATAATAAGACCATCGACCCGACGAGCTACCAGCAGGCGCAACCGTTCGACTTCTTCTTCCGCATTCCAGTGACCGCTGACAATCAGCGGCACATACTCCATGCCCTGAAGGGTATGTTCAACACCACGCAACATTTCGTTGGAAAATGGACTCTCTACATGTTGAGTCAATACCCCAAGGGTCATGGATTGACCCGTTTTCAGATATTGTGCCATAAGGTTGGGACGAAAATTCAATTCTTGAATTGCATCTTCAACCGCTTGGCGTTTATCTGCGGCCACTTTGGCCGAGCCGTTTAATATCCGGGATACAGTGCTTGCCGAGACACCGGCTCGTCTGGCGATATCATAGACAGTGGCTTTTTTCTCCTGAGCTGACTTCGACATCCGCCCTCCGTACTCGACTGTGAAAACCCTTGGCTATAACCAATATTACAAGAATATATTCTCAATAAATCAGAGGCTTAGGATAACCCTTTCCCTTGGTGGTGACAAGCAATGATGCTTCGCCTCAGATTGAGGGGCCCACTACTGCTGGGCGGCAAAAAAAACCTCTCTTGCTTTGGTAAAACCGGCCTGTTCGGCGGCCTTGACCCAGGCGAGAGCCTGCTCGTAGTTTTTGCTCACAACCGCAGTGCGAATATGTTGATAATAATCCAGTTCACCTAGTGCTTTATCTGCGGTGATCATCACGGGCGATATGGTTTTTGCGTTCGGTGTCGCATTTACAGCAGCCTCTGCGTCCAGTGCCAAATATAATCGTCCGGTGGCCGAATGGGGCACATCCACATTGATGAGACGGGCGACATCCGTGGAGCGATCATATTGCATTGCGCGCTGGAGATCGTCGGGATTGAGCCTGGTGCTGCCTTGCATATCCAGCGTAGTAGAATAGATCACCATATAGGCAGCTCGGACGCTGCCGATGGGGGCCGGAATCGTAAATTCTCCCTGGATGTTCTGTCCTGAAATTAATGAACGGCCGTTATAACTGAAAGAGGAGCTGGGAATGGTTTGAACGGGGTGGTGATTCTCGTCCAGTAACAGGATGCTGGGCAGAAAAATGGTATAGTCGATTGGGATGGTTACTTTGACGCGGGCAGCTTGGGGGAAAGCGGGCAATGAGAATGCCATCACATAGCTTTTGCCCGAATCGAATGCGTAAACCGGGCTGTCAGTACCCACATTTACCCAACGGCTTTCTTGCCCGAAGGGCTGGAAGCGAAGATCCTTGAATGCCGCGATCGCCATTTTGCCCGACAATTGTTCTCGGTCATGTTGAAGCTGCTGCTGCAAGTCGGAGGTGGCCGATCTTGGCGGATGCTCCGGGCTTTTACTGACGCACCCGGCCATCAACAGACTGACCAGGAAAGGCAGACACTGTTTCGTTCCCTTCATCGTGTTTCCTCGTATGCAATGCGGGTCCCCCAAGGGACCCGAGATTATAGTGAAAATAAGTATCGCGACCTAACCTACCACCACATGTCCGCCTGCACACCGACCAGGAAATCTTCCCGGTCTTCCTGCCAGGGGGTCTCGTTGTTGTGATCGACATAGGTCGTCAGAATGCGGATCTCCGGTGAGGGCCCCATGCCGGTATTGACGGTGAAGGTCGGCACTATGCTGACCTTGTGAGAGGTGCCACCCCGTTCGACGTTATCGATGATCAGGTTGTTTTTCACATATCCGACTTCCGTCTGGATGGAAAAGAACTCATTGATCGGGAATACCGGGCGCAGAGATGCGGCATACCAAGAGTCATGGCCACCCAGCTCGTAGTCGTTGTACTGGTAGGAGAGGGTCGGCAGCAGATGAATATTGGCGCCATACCAGCCACCCCAGAGGAATAGGCGGGAGGATTGATCGCCTTCCATCACCTTGGACTGGTAGGGTTTGTAGCCATCCGCCTTGTCCTGCAGTGTCTTCTGATACAGGGAGCCCTTGCGATACATGGCAGTATTGGTCAGATTGGCCCCTAGCAAGTCGCCGGAACCCAATCCACGCCCCGCCTGGGCGATGAACTTGGAGAATCCGCCCGGCATGAAGAAGAAGTCGTCGCGGGAATAGATGACGGTTCCTTCTGCCCCCTTGGTTGCATATTGCTTGTTGTCGCCGGTGAACTCGTTGCTGGGCATCTGCTTGAGTGCGATCTCCATGTCCCAGGCACCGTAGAGGGCGCCGGTGTGGAGGGTGTGCATGGTGGCTTCAGTGCCATTGGCGCGGTCGGAGTGGCTGGTATCGTTGCTGTTGATATAGGCAAAGTCCCACTTGCCACCCGCCATCTCCATGGCGTTGATGCCGACGCCGGTCCCCGAGTAGTCAGTGTAGAAATAGTCGGTGGTCCAGATGTAGTTCTCGCGGTCGTAATAGCGCAGGCCGCCCCACATGGTCCCGGTCGGGGTGATGCCACCCAGCTCCACATAGGTTTCTGACACACCGCTTTCGCGGGGCGCGGCACGGGTTTGCAGGCCATCGGCATCGGACTCCACCTTGAAGTGAATGTTGACCGATTTGTTGCTGCCCAGGTCCCACAACTTGTTCAGGCCCGCTTCCCAGCTGTTGTCCAGCTCGGAGCCCAGGCGTCCCATGGTCTTGTCCATCTCATATTCGTACCCCGCCTTGGCGAAGTTATCCTTGGCGTCAAACATTGAGCCGGCACGAATATAGCCGTGGAAGCCAAAACTCTCGGCGGCATTCGATACTGCGGGTATTACCAGCCCGCAACATGCCCCGACAAACAAGGCGAGTGACTTCAATTTCATCTTATTGCTCCAATCCGTAGAATAGTATTTTCAATCGATTTTTCGAAAATTCAATGCGTTATCAATTGATCTGCTGGCAGGGCTGATTGCTGTCAAAGTCTGCCGGGATGGCTGTTTTCAGGGCCACGTTGGTGAAGGAGAAGCGCAGTCCGGCCATGTCATCCCATGCCCCACCCATGTGGAGCGCCTTTTGTACTGAGCCTGTGTTGGCCGCCGGAATGAGAGAGGCAACCGGCAGGATGCAGCGGTACCAGGTGTCGTCATCGGGCACGATGTTGCTGTCCATGGTGAAGAAGGTGCCAACGTCTGGGCCTGCGGTACCGTCCATGCGGATCTGGATGTTGGGGGAGTTACCGTAGCTGGAGACTTTCAGGTCGAGCAGCATGGCGCCGTCTTGATAGGCGGAGAGATCCCCATCGGCGCTGTCTGAGCCCAAGAAGACGCCTCCATTGCCTAGTAGATCAATCGTGACAATCTGGTTTTCATCGGTTAACAAGATGTCACTGCCATTGAGAGCCCACGACCCAACTGGATAGGCTGCGGTGCGATCAATCGCTTGGCTCTTATCCCCTGAGTAGTAGAGGGCGGTATCGGTTACACCCAGTGCAGGGGCGTTGTTGACGCCAGAGCCTGTACCGGGGTCAGTACCAGGATCGGTGCCTGGCGCTTCACAGGTGATGGGATCTACAACCGGTTTTGCCGTTGTGGTCAGCAAGTACTTGATATTGGTGATTTCGTAGTTGAAGGCTTCCTTGGTAGCCAGGTGGAACGGTGTGCCAACTGTGGCGAGTTTGATGGCCGTGGCACCGGGGAAGGGTTTCATACAGTTGATGGGCTGAGTGAGCGTTTCCCAGTCGCCGGAACCGGTCAGGGCGCTTGCAATGGGCAGGCTGCTGCGGTTGGGATACTCGTTGTCGATGGAGGCATTGAGCACTTCCGGCACCTTGCTCTTGGTCCGCAGCTGGAACTCGATGAAACCGGAGGCGTATTTGCTCAGGTTCAGAGGGGTGGCGGATTTGAGCATAAAGGTGCCATCTCCGTCACCGGCTACCTGCACATCGGCGGTGTCATCGGTACCAGCATTGTTGATGAGCACCGCACTGATGCTGGTCATGGCCACAGGAGTAGCCGTGACTGGCTGAAGGTTCCAGTTATTCTTCTCCGACTGAATATTGGGGGTGACTTTTGCGTTCGCTCCAACACCAAACAGCAACAATGCGCCATCTTCACCGCCTGGAGGTGTTTCACCAGGAGGCGTTTCACTGCCGTTGCTAGAAGACATGTTCTCTTCACCGCCACATCCGCCGAGCAAGGCTGCGGCGATCAACGTTGCTAAAAGTCCTTTTTTTGTTGCATTCATACTGACCACTCCAATCAATGGGAAAATGTCCATCACGATGAATTGTCGAGACTCAAACTGCCATCATGCAATCGATGTCAAAGCAAATCATACTGAGCTTATTTTCTTGAAATCGATTTCCAAAGCAATGCTTATCCCCTGTGATGATCAAAGTTTGTGTTTCAAATCACAGAAAATGTGTCCTTATGACCAGCGGAGGGGATGCGAAAAAAAGAGTCACCTTTAAACGAAAATAGTTCATTTCATTGTTTTTTATAGTTTATTTTGTTTTTCTCTTGAGGCTGAATATCAGAGGGAAAATATTGGAGTAGATCAGCAATGTGTCTGAGGTGATTGCGATGTGTCGATTTCTGAGTAACATTTAGATTGATTTCGATTTCATGGTGTGCTGAATGAGATCCAGGCTGTCATCAACCTTGCGGGGGCCTCTCCAGCGGTTCAAGCATCAGGAGTGTCTAGCCTTGACTGGTGATGGCAGACAACATGCAGTCGATGATGCAGGGAGTCGGCCGTCAGAGCGACGCTGAGGCCGGGTTCCTGCTGGGTCAGCACCGACTCGGGATGGTGCAATTCCCTTGTGCCAGATAGCAGATCGCAATCTTGGAGAAGACCAAGGATGAACCGGCGACGTAGGGCTGGTTACAAACCCCGGAGAGGTAACCCGCGATAGGGTCGCCCCGCAGCACCGGCCATGAACCACGTGCCCGGCACCATGGCACGCTCATCATCTTCGAAGGAACGCAGAATGGTGCCAGGCATGCACTGCATGATCATCGCCTCCCCAGGGCCAGCAAACCTGCGCATCGGTCAGCATGATCGGTGCTGTGCTCGCTTCGCCCGCCAGGCTTGAATGCGCGCCTGGGTGCCGATGACGAAGACGAAGAAGACCGGCACGAAGACGATGGCCAGCAGGGTGCCGCTGATCATGCCGCCAAACACGCCGGTGCCGATGGCATGCTGGGTCTCCGCGCTGGCGCCACTGGCGAGCATCAAGGGCACCGCCCCGAGGGTGAAGGCCAGCGACGTCATCAGAATGGGGCGCAGGCGCAGGCGGGCAGCAGTGACAGCCGCATCAAGCAGTGAGCGCCCTTCGCTGTGCAACTGGCGCGCAAACTCCACGATGAGGATGGCGTTCTTGGCCGACAGACCGATGATGGTGATCATGCCCACCTTGAAGAAGACGTCGTTGGGCATGCCGCGCAGCATCACGGCCGCGACAGCACCGAGCAGGCCCAGCGGCACCACCATCATCACCGAGAGCGGGATCGACCAGCTTTCATAGAGTGCCGCCAGAACCAGGAAGACCACCAGCGCCGACAACAGCATCAGCAGGGGGGCCTGCTCGGCCGACTGGCGCTCTTGCAACGACTGTCCCGTCCAGGCCAATGCGAAGCCTGGCGGCAATTGCGCCACCAGACGCTCCATCTCCGCCATCGCCGCTCCGCTGGAGATGCCGGGCGCTGCCCCCCCGGCAATACGCACGGCAGGGAAGCCATCGAAGCGCATCATCTGTTGCGGCGATTCGCGCCATTCCGGTGTCACCACCTCCCGCAAGGGGACCATGCCGCCGCTGGCATTGCGCACCCGCAGGCCGAGCACGTCATCGAGCTGCATGCGCGCCGACGCGTCGGCCTGCAGAATGACCTGCTGCATGTGCCCGCCGTTGGGGAAGTCGTTGACGTAGAGCGACCCCATTGCGGCCGACAGGGTACTACTCAAGCTGGCGAACGAGAGTCCCATGGCTTCGGCCTTCTGTCGGTTGATCTCGAGGTGAATGCTCTCGCCGGGAGGCAGATTGTCGGGATACACATCACTGACTACCCGGCTTTTGGCGGCCAGTTCCAGCAGTTGTGCCTGGGCGGCCAGCAGCGCGGCATCTCCCCGGTTGGCTCTGTCTTGCAGGAACAGGGTGAAGCCGGAGGCGGTGCCCAGCTCGTCGATGGCGGGTGGCAGCAGGCTCATTACCGTGCCTTCAGGAATATTTGCCATGGCTGCTTGTGCCAGATCTGCCTCTTCGGCTGCCGTGGCACCATGACGCTGATCCCAATCTTTGAGCATGGTGAAGGCCATGGCGGCATTGGGGCCTGCGCCGGAGAAGCTGAAGCCCTGCACCACCAGGTTGGTGTCCAGCGCCTCTCGAGAGGCGACGTGAGCCTCGAAGGCCTTGACCACCTCAAGGGTGCGCTCGCTGGTGGCGCCGGTCGGCAGCTGGATGGAGGTCATGAAGTAACCCTGGTCCTCGTCCGGCAGAAAAGAGGAGGGCAGCTGGGCGGCGGTGATGGCCAGCACGGTGCAGAGGGCGGCAAAGGTTGCCATCATCCGTCCGCTACGCCCGACCAGCCGGGTTACCCGCGCACCGTAGCCTGCCGTGAACCGCTCGAAACCCCGGTTGAAGGCACCGAAGAAGCCGCGCTTCTCATGATGATCCGGACTGACCGGACGCAGCAGGGTGGCGCAGAGCGCAGGCGTCAGGGTCAGGGCGAGGAAGGCCGAAATCAGGATCGACACCGCCATCGACAGGGTGAACTGCTGGTAGATGACCCCCACTGAGCCGCTGCCAAACGCCATGGGGAGGAACACCGCCGTGAGCACCAGGGTGATGCCGATCACCGCCCCGGTGATCTCCTTCATGGCTTGCGACGTCGCCTCCCGGGGCGACAGCCCCCGGGTGGCCATCAGGCGCTCGACGTTCTCCACCACCACGATGGCGTCGTCGACTATGATGCCGATGGCCAGCACCATGCCGAACATGGTGAGGGAGTTGATCGAAAAACCGGCCAGCAGCATCACCGCGAAGGTGCCAAGCAGAGCGATGGGGGCGACGATGGCCGGGATCAGGGTGTAGCGCAGGTTCTGCAGGAAGAGAAACATCACCATAAACACCAGCACCATGGCTTCCAGCAGGGTGTGGATCACCTTTTCGATGGAGACCTTGACGAAGGGGGCCGAGTCAAACGGGATCGAATAGGCCATGCCCGCTGGCAGGGTGGGAGCGAGCTGGGCTAGACGGGTGCGCACCGCATCGGCGGTACGCACGGCGTTGGCGCCGGGGGAGAGCTGGATGGCGGCGCTGGTGGCGGCTACCCCGTTCTCGCGGTTGGAAAAGGCGTAGGATTGCGCCCCCAGCTCGACCCGGGCGACATCACCCAGCACCAGCTTGGCGCCATCACCACCGGCTCGCAGCACGATGGCGGCGAATGCCTCGGGGGTCGTCAGCTGCCCCTGAACCGTGAGGGGAACCGTCAGGCGCTGCCCCGGCAGGGAGGGTTCGTCACCGAGGCGCCCCGGGGCAATCTGGATATTCTGCTGCTCGATGGCCTGCGCCACCTCGCCGATGGTCAGCCCGTAGGCGGCGAGTTTGGCCGGATCTACCCAGATGCGCATGGCCTGCTCGGCGCCGAACAGCTGCACTCGTCCTACCCCGTCGATGCGGCGCAGCTCCTGCACAATATTGCGTGCCATGTAGTCGTTGAGGGCAACTTCATCGAAGCGGCCATCCGGTGAGGTCATGCCGACCATCATCAGAAAGCCGGATGAGGCGGACTCCACCTGCAGGCCGGTTTGCCGCACCGCTTGTGGCAAGCGAGGCTCGACCGCCTTGATGCGGTTTTGCACGTCCATCTGGGCCAGCTCCGGATCGGTGCCCGGCTTGAAGGTGGCAGTGATCTGCGCGCTGCCCGAGGCGTCCACCGACGACTCGAAGTAGAGCAGGTTCTTCACTCCCGACAGCTCGCGCTCAATAAGGTTCACCACCGCATCGTTCAGGGTCTGCGGTGTGGCGCCCGGATAGGTGGCATAGAGGGTCACCGACACCGGCGCCACCGAGGGATAGCGGGAGATGGGGAGCTCGGGGATGGCGATGACCCCTGCCAGCACGATGAACAGGGCGATCACCCAGGCAAACACCGGGCGATGGATAAAAAACTGCGGCATGGATAACTCTCCGATTCAGCGAATGCCACCGTCAGCCGGTTGGCTGACAGCGGGTGGTTGCCAGGGGGAAGCTGTGACCTGAACCCCCGGGGTCAGACGGTCGATCCCTTCGATCACCACCTGTTGCCCGGCACTGAGCCCGGACGCGATGCGGTACTGGCCATTCACCAGTTCTGCGGTATTAACCGGAACCAGCTGTGCCTGCCCCTGGCCATCCAACACCCACACGCTGGTCTGACCCGATGTGCGAACTACCGCCTGCTGGGGCACGGTCAGGGCGTTGGCATAGCGGGCACGGGGGATGCGCGCCTGCACATAGAGGCCGGGCAACAGCCGCCGCTCAGGGTTATCCACCAGCACCCGCAGCAGCACGTCGCCGGTCCCGGCATCGACCTCGATGCCGGAGAAGAGGATGCGCCCCTGCATTCCCAGCGGTGTGCCATTGCTACCGAGGATCTCTACCGCCAGTTCCGGTGCCGTTGAGCCAGCTTGCTGGCGCAGGGATTCCAGCACCGAGGCCGGTTGGCGCACATCGACGTAGACCTGATCAATCTGCTGGATCCGGGCCATGGGGGTGGCATCGGTGGGCGACACCAGGGCCCCTTCACTCACCAGCGCCTGATCGATGCGCCCGGCGATGGGGGCCTCCACGCTGGCAAATTGCAGGTTCAGCTGGTGCCGGGCCAGAGTCGCCTTGGCCTGGGCTACATCGGCAGCCGCCTGATCCCGCTGGGAGACCGCATCGTCATAGGTCTGGCGGCTGATGGCGTCGGTGCGCAGCAGCGGCTGCAGGCGCTCAATCTGGATGCGGGCGCGAGCCAGCACGGCCTCGGCCCGTTGCAATGCGGCGGCGGCGCTGTCGACATCGGCCTTGAAGGGGGCCGGGTTTATCTGGAACAGCACTGTGCCTGTGCTGATCTCGGCGCCCTGCTCGAACAGGCGGCGCTGTACGATGCCGCTAATCTGGGCGCGAATGTCGGCGCTGCGCAGTGCCGCCACCCGGGCGGGCAGATCCTCGCTGATGACCAGCTCCCGACCAGTCAGAGTCAGCACCGATACCTGAGGAAGGGCGGGTGCCTCCTGCTCTTGCGGCGCGACATCGCAACCCGCCAACCCGAATGCGGCAATGACGGCGAGCAGGGCGCCCGCATACCGCTGTTTGACAAACATCATCCACTCACCTCGTTAAACCGTCTCTCCGGTGTGATGTGACCGGAGAGTGCATCGAGCGGCCATTATGGCGAGGGGCTATTGCGAATGATTCGAGGCTTTGTGGAGAATCCATGGAGGCGATGATAAAGTTCAACGCCACCTTTTTTCGAGTCCGACTATGTCCCATCTCAATGCTTCCGCCAGCCCGGCGGGCCAGTCACTGGTACTGATTGCAGAGGATGAAGCCGAGATCGCCGACATCCTCGCCGCTTACCTGCAACGTCATGGCTTGCGCTCCCTGCACGCCGCCGATGGCCGTGAAGCGCTGGCCATGCATCAGGCATTCAAACCCGATCTCCTGCTGCTGGATGTGCAGATGCCGCAACTGGATGGCTGGCAGGTGCTCAGCGAGATCCGGGCGCGCGGCGATACGCCGGTGATCATGCTGACCGCCCTCGATCAGGATCTCGACAAGCTGATGGGGCTGCGCATGGGGGCGGATGACTATGTGGTCAAACCCTTCAATCCGGCCGAAGTGGTGGCGCGAGTGCAGGCCGTGCTCAGGCGCACCCGAGCCGTAAAGCCTGCCACGGCGAACGTGTTGCGGGTCGGCCAGTTTCAGATCGATCTGGAGAGCCACGAGGCCAGCATTTTCCGCGATGACCAGCAGCAGGTGCTGGAGCTGACCCTGACCGAGTTCAAGTTGCTCGCCTCTTTGATGCGGGCGCCGAAACGGGTGTTCAGTCGCGCCGAACTGCTGACTCACTGCTTGCCGGAGGGGGATACCCAGGAGCGCACTGTGGATAGCCACATCAGCAAGTTGCGCAAAAAACTGGAGACACACGGCATTCAGGGGGTCCCCGCCAGTGTCTGGGGCGTAGGCTATCGCTTCGGGGGCGATGCATGAAATCGGCGCCCGGCCTTCGCAGGCAGATCATCCGCTCTCTGGGCTTGATGACGCTTGGTATCATCTCCCTCGCGGTGATCGGCACCTATGTGTTTTATGGCATCGCCGTGGCGTTTGTGCCGGGCAGCATCTCCGAGACCTGGGTGCCCTCCAGAGTCGAGATGATCTGGATCGGCTCCACCATTCTCATTGCATTGGGGATGGCGCTGTACGTGGCGGTGCGCCTCTCTCGCCGCATCCTGACTCCCCTCAACTCGGTGGCAACCAGCCTGCGCGAGGTGGCCGAGGGCAAACTCGATGCCCGTGTGCCGGAGGATGAGCAGGCGATCGGGGAGACGGCGCAGCTGGTGCGCGACTTCAATACCATGGCCGAGCGGCTGCAGAGCATGACCCGCGAGCGGGAGTTCTGGAATGCCGCCATTGCCCACGAATTGCGCACTCCGGTGACCATTTTGCGCGGCCGCTTGCAGGGGCTGGCCGAAGGGGTATTTCCTCCCAGTAGCGAACTCTTCGAGGGGTTGCTGCGTCAGGTGGAGGGGCTCAATCACCTGATCGAGGACTTGCGGGTATTGAGCCTCAACGACAGCGGCCATCTGGAGTTGCAGCGGACCGAGGTTAGGCTGGCCGACGAGCTTGCCGTGGTGCTTGAGGCGTTTGCCAGCCCTCTGGCGGCGAGCGGATTTGTGTTGCAGCGGGAGCTCGATAGCGAACTTCATGTCTGCTGCGATCTGTTTCGTATCCGTCAGGCCCTGATGGCGCTGTTGGAAAATGCCCAGAAGCACGCGCTGCCGGGCCTGCTGACCGTGCGGCTGTATCGCTCGGAGAGTGTGTGCGTCCTGAGTGTGGAAGATGGGGGGCCAGGCATCAGCGAGGAGATCGCCGCCTGTATCTTCGATGCGTTTCGTCGGGGAGATCCGTCACGCTCGCGCAAGAGCGGCGGTAGCGGACTTGGGCTCGCCGTGGTCAAGGCGATTGCAGAGGCCCACGGCGGCAGTGCGGTTTGCCAATCTACCGGACGGGGAGGGAGCCGATTCGTGCTCTCCTGGCCCATCTCGGCCATGTCCGGTTGCCCTGAAACCTAACCTGCGGGCGGCAGGTTCTGATGAAGCTATACAGCTGACAGCTGCCCGCACAGGGGCGTTCGACAAGCGACCGTTATAGGGTTTTCTACCGCTTGTGCCGGGTGAGCAGGAGGGGTTTGGACATGGTTCATTTGGCGCGAAATCATGGTTTTTAGCCGTCAAAAATTGAAACCGTTTTCAGAAATCCTTTTCAACTGTGATCCGCTTCAAAGCTTTTTCGGGCGCCAACCTCTAGCATTGGCTCCACGAATTAGGGGCTAGCGCTCCCGATTTTCCCGCTGTGGGAGGTAACCGGATGATCCGGCTATTTCCTTCGTTACTTTCGACGGTCATCATGGATGGCCGTTTTTTTTTGAGTTATTTCACGGTAAAGGGTCGAGCCGCTGGCGCTTTACCGTTAAAATTCCGCTTTTGCACTTGCCCGTGAGTCTTGATGTCTGCGTCCACCCTCTCTTCGGATAGTTATGCCCTGCTCGCCACCCTGCAATTGCAGCGCGTTGCCAGTACCCGTTTGCTGCAAGAACAACTGGCGATAGGCCATGCCCTGATCGATAAACTGACCCGATTGCAGGATGCGGGGCTGGTCAGATTGCGCGGGGAGCAGCAGTGGAGCCTGACCGCCGAGGGGACGCTGGCGCTGATCCTGGGGGTGCGTGCCGGTCTCTGCCCGGCGCCGGACTGGAGCCGGGTGCCCTCATTGACCGGGCAGGATCTCACCCATGCGGTGGTGCGCGAGCTCTGCCGCGGCAAGGCGGGGGAGATCCCCACCTATTTCTCGGCCAGCGATCTGCTGACCCTGCTCGATACCCCGGACGCTCACCAGTTGCTGGCGGGCTCCAGCCCCGCCTGGCAGCAAATGTTGCTGGAGCACTTCTCGCTGCAACTCTTGCTTGATGCCCCCTATGAAGAGCGCTGGCCGTTGGCCAATGCGCTGGTGCGCTGCGCCCCCGAGGTACAGGCCCGGGCCAAAGCGTTCGAGGCGGAGTGGCGCTGGCTCTGCGGGGATGGCGAGAGCACATCGCCAACCGGCGAGGACAAGGATGCCGCCCCCGGCTGGCCAGCCCTGCAGGCGCTGGCCCAGCAGAGCCAGAGCGGCCCGCTTGGCGAGCGGCTGCTCACCGCGCTGGGCCAGTGGCAGGCAACCGATGAGGGTGAGGCGGGCCAGTGGCCCCGTTCATTCAGCGCCCTGCTCTGGCTTGGCTGGTTGCAGCAGGCCGATCCCGTCATCGCCAGCGAACAGCGCAAGAAGTGGCAGCGCAGCCTGACTGGCCAGTTCCCCCTGCTTGCCGATCTGCTCAGCCAGTGGGCGGGTGATCGCCACGGTCAGGCGGTCGGCCTGTTCGATACCCTGCAACTGCCAGTGGAGGAGCTCCACTGGGGCTATCTCTGGCTCGATCTCTGTGCGCTGGCCCGTCACGGTGCCCAAAGCCCGCAGGTGGCCATGTTGCACAAGTGGGATCTCTCCCATCTGCTCGATGCCGAGCCCCATCATCGCCTGATGGCGTTTTGTCAGGATCTGCTGCGCATCTTGTTGGGCGAGGCGGCCAAAGGGGCGCCCTTGTGCCAACTGCGCGGCAGTGAGGAGAGTACGCAAGAGGGCAGTGATGAGCAGGATGATGACGGGGACGAGGATAAAACCGCGGCCTCTGCCAGCTGGCTCAACTGGTTGCAGGGGCTGGGACGCTCGAGTGGCGTGCGCAAGCCGCAGGAGCGGTTGGTTTGGCTGCTCCATGCTGACGGCCCCGAGCTGGAGTGCAAGATCCAGAAGCTGAGTACCAAGGGGGAGTGGACCGCCGGTCGCCGGGTCGATCCGGCCCTGCTCTCTACCCAGTATGCAGCCATGCTCGATGAGCACGACTGGGCACTGGTTCGCACCCTGCCACGGGTGATGGGACGACTGCCGCGGGATGTCTGGGCGCCGCTGGCCGATCACCCCCGTTTGTTCAACGCCAAGGGGCAGAAGCTGCAACTGGCCATCAGTGCCCCCCTGCTGCAGGTGGTGGCCACCGAACAGGGGATGAGCGCGCAGCTCTGCCCCGATGCGGCCGCCCGCGGGGCCCATATCATGCCGCTGGCGCAGGATTTGTGGCAGCTCATCCTCACCCCGCAGCCGCTGCTCGACCGCTTGCCAGCGCTCGAATCAATCCCGCTGCTGCCCGCCGAGGGGCTGGCCGAGCTGCAACGCACCCTGGACGCCATTCCCGAGCTGCCCTGGCACAGTCAGGTTGCGGGGCTTAGCGGCAACGCCGAACTGGCTCCCTGGCCGGGCATTCCTTCGGTGCAACTGGATTGGCAGGATGGTCAGCTGTCGGTCAAGCTGGTGACCCGCTTTGAGGATCTGCCGCCCCAGCCCCTTGGCAAAGGGGAGGCGATCGTGCGGCAGGGGATCAAGGCGTATCACTACTGGCAGCGGGATCTCGCGGCCGAGAAGGGGCAGGCCCAGCTACTGCGCAATCAATTGCCCATCGGCCTGCCCGGCAGCGAGTGGCTGCTGCAGGGGGAACAGGCGCTGGCGCTGGTCAATGCCCTGCCCGAGCTGGTGGACGCCGGTGTGGTCATTCACTGGCATCAGGACAGCGCCCGCCTCAAGAGCCTTGATGAAGCGGCCCTGAGCCTGCGTATCGAGCGGCGGCAGGACTGGTTCCAGGTCGAAGGGGCACTGGCCCTCGATGAGCACCAGATCCTCGATCTGCGCCTTATTCTGCGCCAGATGACCCCGGGGCAGCGTACCGTTCAGCTCGACGAGAAGACCAGCCTGATGCTGAGCGACAAGCTGGTGGAGCGGCTCACCATGCTGGGGGCCATGCTCGATGAAGAGCAGCGCATCAACAACAAGCTGGCCTATCCGCTCACTCGTCTGCTCTCGGTCATTACCACCGAAGGGGATGCAGCGTGGCAATCCCTGCAGCAGGAGTGGCAGCAGGAGGTTGATTGCCCGGACGAACTGCTCACCTCCCTGCGGGACTATCAGAAAGAGGGGGTGCGCTGGATGGCGACCCTGGCCCATCACGGTTTTGGTGCCTGTCTGGCCGATGACATGGGTCTGGGCAAGACGCTGCAGGCGCTTATCGTGCTGCGGATGCGCCAGCACCTTGGCCCTGCGCTGGTGGTGGTGCCCAAGTCAGTGGTCACCAACTGGCAGGAGGAGGTGGCCCGTTTCGCCCCCGAGCTTGATGTGGTGGTGTTCGAGAATCCGGCCGAGCGGGAGGGGATTATTCGCGAGGCCAAGGCCGGTCAGGTGATCCTCATCAACTACGGCATGCTCGGCAGCCTGGCGGAGGCGCTCAAGTCCCGCCGCTGGTCCTCCATGGTGCTTGATGAGGCGCAGCAGATCAAAAACGCCGGCACCCAGCGCGCCAAGCTGTTGTTCCAGCTCGACGGCGATTTTCGCCTCGCCCTCTCCGGCACCCCCATCGAGAACCATCTGGGGGAGCTGTGGAGCCTCTTCACCTTTATCAACCCGGGGCTGCTCGGCAGCCTTGGCGAGTTTAAGCGTCGCTTTGGCAAGGCGGTCAAGGATCCCCAGCACATGGCGCTGCTGCGGGCGGTGATCAGCCCCTTCATCCTGCGCCGTCTCAAGCAGCAGGTGCTGACCGAGCTGCCGGACAAGACCGAGATCATCCACCACATCAGCCTCTCCCCCGAGGAGCGTCAGCTCTACGAGGCGACCCGGCGGGAAGTGGTGCAACAGGTGCAAAGCGCCGATGGCCGCGCCCTGATGCATGTGCTGAGCGGCCTGACTCGGCTGCGCCGTCTCTGCTGCTCACCGGAGCTGGTGATGCCCGAGTGGTCGCAAACCAGCAGCAAGCTGGATGAGGCGATGGCCCTGCTGGAAGAGGCGATCGACGGTGGTCATCGGGTGCTGGTGTTCAGCCAGTTTGTCGATCTACTGAGTCTTTTGCGGGCCCGCATCGAGCAGAAATCCTGGGATTACTGCTATCTGGATGGGGGCTGCTCCGCCAAGTCCCGTCAGGACTCCATCCTGCGTTTTCGCCACGAGGAGGTGCCGCTGTTCCTCATCAGCCTCAAGGCAGGGGGGACCGGCCTCAACCTCACCCAGGCCGATACCGTGCTGCACCTCGATCCCTGGTGGAACCCGGCGGTGGAAGATCAGGCGAGCGATCGGGCCCACCGCATGGGCCAGACCCAGCCGGTGACCGTTTACCGGCTGGTGTGCGAGCAGACGGTGGAGGAGAAGATTGTCGCCCTGCACGACGAGAAGCGGGCGCTGGCTGATGGCCTGCTGAGCGGCCAGTCCGAGGTGCGCGGGCTGGATGTGGAGAGCCTGCGGGCCCTGCTGATGGGCTGATTGGCGACGCCGCCTTACACACCGTCTATCGATACAGAAAAGGGAGAACATCCAGAGATGTTCTCCCTTTTCTCGTTTGGGACGCAGATGCGGGATACTCGTTTATCGCGGCAAGGCGGCGCAGTTATCCCTGAACCAGCTATCCCTGATCCAGTCACCCCTGATAGAGATAGAGGTGCAGCCGCTCGATGATGGGTTCGCCGCCAATCTTGCGATCCCGCCGCGCCTGCCGGCTCTTGGGGGGATAGTTGCCCAGATGAGTGACCGCAGGCGGGGTATCCGAGCAGAGCAAGAGCGGCAGGCTCGCCTTGATCTGCTGCTTGCGCGGGGTGCGCTCCAACCAGAGCAGGTTGACCATCGGGTGGGTCTTGACCGGGCGGCGGATCCGCAGCTCGGCATCGGCGGGCAGACGGCGAATGTCGTACACCTCCTGATCCACCATCTTGCTCCACTCCTCGTTGTTGGAGAGGGCCGGTATATAGCGGCGGCTGCGCTCCAGCATCTCAAGCACCTGCTCGCGACTGAGGCGATTGATGGTCTGCTTGTCGGCCCAGGTAAAGCCGAGGGATTGCAGCTCCCCCGCCAACAGGGTCAGTTTGCGGTAGACCTGCAGGGTGATCACCCCGGGCAGGGCGGTATGTACCAGCTCGAACTTCTCGTCCCGTCCCCCCGCCTGCTGCACCAGCGCCTTGAAATCGAGCTTGTGCTGGTTGATTTGGTCGATCAGCGGTTGCAGCAAAGGGGCTGCGGCGGCAGGAAAGCGCAACCAGCCGGGCAGCCGATGAGTCGCCTTGGTGGAACAACCGGGACGGGCGCTGTGGTCCCGATAGGCGGCGAGGGTGGCCGCCAGCGCGGCTTCACCGTTGAGATAGCCCACCTCAATTTGCTCGATCGGGTCGTGTTCTTCCCCCTGCGCCACCGGGGGGAGGGGATAGACATGGGCCTCCTGCAGCTCGAGCTGGCCAAGCAGATCGGCCAGCTGGTTGAGAGAGGCTTCAATGGCGGCCATCTGTTGACGCAGGGCGGCGGTCGGGGTAAAGGTATCCATCGATGATCCTGTGGTCTGACCCGCTGTTGACGAGATCAGGTATGACATCGCTGCGGGGAGCAAAACTACTGTATAAATAAACATACCAGCATGCGATTGGAGTGCCAAGAGGCACTTTGAGGAGGGGGCAATGTGCGCCTCTGAATGGGGATGTGGTGATGGTTCTATTTATGTTTCAGGGTGTTAAATAAAGATCGCCACAAGATCATCAAATTAACAATCATGTGTAACTCCGCTGTTGCCAGCTGTTCACACCTTGTCCACCCCTGCATATGTAAAGCAGTAAAATGCATATATAGATGGGTGCCATGCAGCACAATATGCTGTGCGACTCTGCTGGCCAACCGTTGAAATAATTATTTGTTTAAAATCAAAGCGTTAAAATTAAATTCTGCCGTTTTTAGACATTAGATTTACTAATGTAACGTATCAAAATTCGTCAATTGAGTCGGTCTGACTCCCTGACTAAGCTTTGCGCATCAAATAAAGCCCAGTGCGTAAACAAATATTCAGAGGAGCCACATCATGGCCAACTTGACTTATATCGAAACCGGTTACCAGCATTCCAGCCAATTGAATCTGGTTGCTCGCGTTAAAATGACCGTTCTGACCTGGCTGGAGCGCAGCCGCAGCCGTCGCCAGCTCTCCGAGCTGCCCGAGTACCTGCTCAAAGACATCGGCCTGAACGAAGCTGACCGTTATCAAGAGACCACCAAGCCGTTCTGGCGTGGTTGATCTGCCGGGCATGGATGCCTTGTTTTTCTGCTGAGTCGTTTGCTGTTCTGCCCCTGTGGCGCCCGGCCGCCAGGTCTGTCATTGTCTGTTTTATCCTCCCCCGTTTTCCCCCTGTTATTTGTTGATCCTTTTTCCTCTCCTCTTTATTCCACATCGCTACCGTCATTGCTGTCGTCGTTCGATTGTTATCATACTTGTATCGTTAATGTTTGAATTTGTTTAAAAAACGATTTTAAGCAGCGATGCCTTGCGTATAATCCGGCCATAGTGTTCCAGCGAAAGAGGGTGAGACGGATGATTCCCCAGCACGATTTTTTGGCCTTGACCCGCAGCCATGAGTGGCAGCTTGAGCCCTTTGAATTTGCCCTGCCCGATGGTGCGCGGGTCTGCGTCTGGGATACGGGCGTGCTCTGTCTGGAGCCTGCCAGTGGCGCGGGCGACCAGCCGGGAGGACGCAAGGATATCGTCCTCTCCTGCGGCATCCACGGCAACGAGACTGCCCCCATCGAGATTTGCAACCAGCTGCTGAGCCGTCTGCTCTCAGGCGAGCTGAGCGCCCGCCATCGGGTGCTGTTCCTGTTTGGCAATCCGGCGGCGATGAATCTGGGGCTGCGGGAGGTGGAGGAGAACATGAACCGGCTCTTCTCCGGAGCACACAGCAAGGGGGAGGGGCTCTGCAATCGGGAGCGGATCCGCGCCATGCGCCTCGAGCAGTATGTGAGCCGCTTCTTTGCCGATCCGGCTCGTCCCCGTTACCACTACGACCTGCACACCGCCATTCGCGGTTCGCGCCACGAGAAGTTTGCCGTCTACCCCTTCCCCCACGAGCGGCCTCACTGCCGCGAGCAGGTGCAGTTCCTCGGCGCTTGCGGGGTGCGTACCATACTGCTCTCCGCCAGCCCGACCACGACCTTCAGCTACTACAGTTCCCGCCAGCATGGTGCCCACGCCTTTACGGTGGAGTTGGGCAAGGTGCGCCCGTTTGGCGAGAACGATATGACCCGCTTTATCGAAACCCGCCAAGCGCTGCAGGAGCTGATCACTCAGGATGAGGTGGCGCTGGAGCCGTGGCGGGCGGATGATTTCACCCTGTTTGCCATCGATCGGGTGATCACCAAGAAATCGGCGGACTTTCGCTTCCTGTTCGCCAGCGATGTGGACAACTTCACCGAATTCCCCCAAGGGTTCGTGCTGGCCGAGGATGGTGAGCTGCGTTACACAGTCGAGAAGCCACGTGAGGCGGTGGTCTTCCCCAATGCCAATGTGGCGATCGGTCAGCGCACCGTGCTGATGGTGGTGCCGACAAGGCTCTGGGAATAGCGGTGATAGTTTTGCCTGCAGAGCGGTGATGCATCCGCAGGTGGCGCCAAGCCATTGTTTTAGTCGGTGGCTCAGACACAGCAGCGGTTAGCCGCAGTAATAAAGAACGGGGCCAGTCAGATGACTGGCCCCGTTCTTTATCGGGTTCAAGCGGTGAGGCTTAGCTGTTGTTCTTCACAAACAGGGTCAGCTCCTGACCGGGCTTGAGGTAATCCCCTTTATCCAGCTGGTTCCAGCGCATCACATCGTTGATAGCCACCTGGAAGCGAGCCGCGATGGAGGAGATGGAGTCGCCACGGCGAACCTGATACACCATCGATTTGTCGCTCTTCTTCCCTTGCTTGGGATAGACCACCAGCTTCATGCCTGGCTTGAGCGCCGACTTGGCATTCAGACCATTCCACCTGGCGAGCTCTTCGTGGGAGACGCCGTGCGCCTGGCTGATGCTCCACAGGTTGTCACCCGAGCGCACCTTGTAACTGACCTTGGCCTTCTGGCTGCTGCCACGGCTTGCCAGCTGCTGCGGTTTGCTGGCGGAGCTGACCTTGCTGCTGACCTGACCGTGGGTCGGGATCACCAGTTGCTGACCGCGACGCAGGTTGTTGCTGCGCAGATTGTTGGCCAGCTTCAGCTCGTTCACGCTGACGCCATGATTCTGGGCGATGCGCGACAGGGTATCGCCACTGGTGACCTGATAGGAGCGGGTACGAATACGTTCGCTCTTGGGCAGGTCGGCCAGTGCCAGCTCCAGGGTATCGGCATATTCTACCGGTACCAGCAGGCGGTAAGGGCCACGGGGCGACATCACGCCACGGCTCAGGGCCGGATTGACCTCCTTGAGCTGTGACGTGCGCAGACCTGCCAGTTGGGCGGCCACGTTCAGATCGATCTGGCTGCCGGTCTCCACCACTCGCAGCTTCGGCTCGTTGGCGAGCACCGGCAACTGGATATTGTACTTGTCCGCATTGCTGATCATGTCAGCCATGGCGAGGATCTTGGGCACATACATCCGGGTTTCGCGCGGCAGATCGAGCGACCAGTAGTCGGTCGGCTTGCCTGCGCGCTGATTACGCTGGATGGCGTTGCGCACCCGTCCTTCACCGGCATTGTAGGCGGCCAGCGTCTGCAGCCAGTCACCGTCAAAGAAGCGGTTCAGGTACTCCAGATAATCGAGCGCCGCATTGGTGGAGGCCAGCACATCGCGCCGTCCGTCATACCAGTTGTCGTGGCGCAGACCGAAGTTTCTGCCTGTCGCTGGCACAAACTGCCAGAGTCCGACGGCATTGCTGCGGGATCGGGCATGAGGATCAAACATGCTCTCGATCATCGGGACAGTAATAAGCTCCATTGGCAGCTCACGCCGTTCAATCTCCTCTACCATCAGATAGAGGTAGGGTTCAGCCCGGCTGGCAATGGTCGCCAGATGCTTATCATTGCGCAACAGCCACTCACGTTGCTGGCGGATGCGCGGATTGTCCGGAGTTTCCAGTTGCATATCATCGCTGATACGCACCCACAGATTGTCCGTATCTTCCATTTCGTCCAGCTGTTCATCGCCAAACAGGAAATGGGAAGAGTGTTTTTTATGCGCTTTTTTCTTGACCTGGGGGGACTTGATCGGCTCGATTGCCGTTAGCGCCCGGTCATCCTGATGGCTCAGGTTTTGGCAGCCGCTGAGCAACAGCACTGCCAATAAGGCCGTTCGTACCTTCATCTCGTTCCGGTCATTTTTAGGAAAAACAGCTCGCATCATAAGGGGCAATGGCCCCCTGATCAAGGTTTGTTCAAAAAACGTCCTTCCACTGACGCAGGATGGTGAAGGTATCTACCGGATTTTCCACGCATTTTAGCTCATGCTTTTCAGCAGAAAATTTCACTGAATCCTGTTCGCAGCGCAGAAAAATGTTGAAAGTGCGTTCGTCACCCAGCCGGGTTGGCAGGCTTGGCAGCCCTTGTTGCCGCAGTTTGCTGATCAGCCCGATCTGGCGGCGGATCGCCGGGTTGTCCGGCTCGACCGCATAGGCAAAACGCAGGTTGGAGAGGGTGTACTCGTGGGCACAATAAATGAGTGTCTCATCGGGCAGGGCGGCGAGCCGTTGCAGCGAGTGGTACATCTGCTCCGGCGTCCCTTCAAACAGGCGGCCACAACCGGCCGAGAAGAGGGTATCGCCACAAAAGAGCATGCCGTTGCCGTGGTAGGCGATGTGGCCGCGAGTGTGCCCGGGCACATGGATCACCTCGAGAGCGAGGCCGTGCCAGTTGATCTGATCGCCATCTTCCAGCCACTGACCGTGGTGATCCGGCATCGGGTCAAGTTTGGGGCCATAGAGCCGGGCGTGGGGGAAGTGGGCAAGCAGGTCGGTGACGCCCCCGACATGGTCGTGATGGTGATGGGTCAGCAGGATGGCATCGAGCACCAGCCCCAATGCCTCGAGCCGCTCCAGCACGGGGGCGGCATCGCCAGGATCGACCACCAGACAGTGATTTTCGTGGCGGATCAACCAGATGTAGTTGTCATTAAAGGCTGGAACTGTGATCACTGGATACATGAGTCTGCTTCTCTTTAGGGAGGGTATCTTATATAACAGGATGGCGTTCGAAACCCCGAGTTGAGCCCTATTATGCAGGTGGCACGTACCGAACAACAAATCGAGATCCCGACCAGCTGGTCTGCATTGCCTATGGGGGACTGGGTGGCGGCCGAGATCCAGGATCGGCTCGACAACTGGTGTCCCAATCTGTTTGGGTATCATCTGCTGAAAATTGGCGCTCTGAGCGCTGAACTCTCCTGCAAACGCTCCTCCATTCGTCACCAGATCGGTGTCGCCCCCAGCGGGCGGCTGCTCGACATGTATGGCGACCCCCTCGATCTGCCGGTGCGGACCGGCAGCGTCGATGCCTGCCTGCTGGCTCACTGCCTTGATTTCTCCGCCGATCCCCACCAAGTGTTGCGCGAAGCCGAAAGAGTGTTGACCGACGATGGCTGGCTGATAATCAGTGGCTATAACCCCATGAGTCTGGTCGGGATCGGTCACTGTGTGCCGTTCTTGCGGCGCAGAATGCCCTGGTCGGCACGGATGTTCACCCCGGGGCGGGTGACGGACTGGCTGCATCTGCTGGGATGCGAGGTGATGTTCGACGAGCGCTTTGGTTATTCGTTTATGGGAAAACAGAGCTGGCACAGTTGGTGGCGAGAGAGTATCGGGCGGGATTATTGCAGGACATTTGCATCGGTATACGTGATTGCGGCCCGTAAACGGCGCTTTCCACTGATCCCGGTGCGGCGGCGCTGGCAACTGCCAAAGTCCCTCGCCACACCGGGAATGGCCCGTCAGGGCTGGTAGCCGGTATCCTCGGCCAGATCCTTGCCGCAGGCGGCCTCTCTGGCCAGCTCGTCGCACCGTTCGTTCTCCGGGTGGCCGGAGTGACCCTTCACCCAGAGCCACTCAATCTGGTGGCGACCCACTTCCGCATCCAGCTCCTTCCAGAGATCGACGTTTTTGACCGGTTGCCGGTTGGCGGTCATCCACCCTTTCTTCTTCCAGCCGATGATCCACTGGGTGATCCCCTGGCGGACATACTGGCTGTCGGTGGTGAGGCGCACCTTGCAGGGCTCGTTGAGGGTGCGCAGCCCCATGATGGCGGCCATCAGCTCCATCCGGTTATTGGTGGTCAACCTGAATCCGGCGGAAATCTCTTTGCGGTGCTTGCCGTAGACCATGACGGCCCCGTAACCACCCGGGCCCGGATTGCCGAGGCAGGAGCCGTCGGTATAGACATCAATCTGTTTTAACATGAGCAATCAATCTGTTTTAACATGAGGCTTGGGGTAAACTAGCAAGTAATTAAAGCCGAAGTTTGACATAGATTGGATCATGAACACACCCCAACTGAATCGCCAGATCATTCTGGATACTGAAACCACAGGTATGAATACGGCGGGTGGCCCTGTCTATCTGGGGCACCGCATTATCGAAATCGGCTGTGTGGAGGTGATCAACCGCAAGCTGACCGGTAACCACTATCACGTCTATATCAAGCCTGATCGTCTGGTCGACCCGGAAGCGATCCAGGTGCACGGTATTACCGACGAGTTCCTGCGTGACAAACCGTCGTTCAGCCAGATTGCCGACGAATTCCTCGACTTCATCCGCGGCGCCGAACTGATCGCTCACAACGCACCGTTTGACGTGAGCTTCATGGACTACGAGTTCAGCAAGCTCGGACTCAACTTCAAGACGGCGGATATCTGCACCATCACAGATACCCTGGCGATGGCGCGGGATCTCTTCCCCGGCAAGCGCAACAACCTGGATGTGCTGTGCGATCGTTACGGTATCGACAACTCCCACCGTACCCTGCACGGGGCTCTGCTCGATGCGGAGATCCTGGCGGACGTCTACCTGCTGATGACCGGCGGCCAGACCAAACTCAATCTGGCTACCGAGAGCAACGAAAACGAAAGCAATCAGGACACCAGCATTCGCCGGTTGGAGAGCAACCGACCCGCCCTCAGGGTGGTGCGTGCCAGTGCCGAGGTTCAGGCCCTGCACGAGGCGAGACTGGATCTGGTACAGAAAAAGGGAGGAAGTTGTCTGTGGCGGCAATGAGCAAGTGGTGTGCCGGTCTGCTGTTGTTGCTCTCGCTGGGGGCGGCGGCGACCGAGGTATTTGCCCCTTCCGATATTCCGCTGCTGGATAACCGCTTTCGCATCGATTACGGCGTGAAGGAGATCACCTTCATTATCAAGCGCAAGCCGGGCACCCCGTCCGTGATCCTGGTTCGCCCCGATGGCAGCAAGCTTTACGTGGGCAAGGTCAAACCCGCAGATGTGGGTTGGCTGGCGTTGCCGGAGCACGATCTCATTACCCTGCGCAATCCCATGCCGGGCCCCTGGCAGGCGATTGGCGAGGTGGATCCCGACAACCGGGTGCGCATTCTCTCCGATATCCGGCTCGATATCGCCGCCCTGCCGATGCAGCTCTATCAGGGGGAGGTGGTCAAGCTCAAGGCGTGGTTGCTGATCAATGGTCAGCCGCCGAAAGATAAATACTATCTCTCTGACCTTGGCATGACCGTCAAGCTGCAATCGTTCAGCGATGCCGATAAGAAAGAGGTCGTGCTGGATCAAGTACTTGGCCACTATCGCGATGATGGCAAGGGGCTCGACGAAGTGCCGGGTGATGGCATCATGACGGCGGAAGTGACGCTGCAGGATATTCCCGGTGGCAAGTACCGCGCCATGTTCAGCACGGGCAATCAGGTGTTTGTCCGTGCCCGTTATCAGGATGTGCTGCTTTACCCCTATCCGTTCAGCTATAACTTGTCGCCGCCTTCGGAAGAGCTGGGAGCCAAGCTCTCACTGCTAATCGACCGTGATGAGCTGGATCCCGCCTCCGTGGTGGTCAAGGGGAGTGTGACCAGCAATGTGGGCGGCCTCTACGAGTTCAGCGAGACAGCCAGCGACCCCAAGCTTGATATCGATCTCTCCAACATCAAGGAGGTCGGTCAGCATGAGGTGAAAGCAACCCTCTATGGCACCACTCGCCTCGGCCGTGAGCTGAAAATCGAGTTGCCGGTGAAAACCTTCAATGTATTCCCGCCACCGCCGCCTCCTGTAGAGGTGGTGTCGGCCGCCGCACCGGCCTCCAGTGCCGAGGCGACCCATGAAGCTCCGGCAGAGGAGGAAATGGGCTGGCTGATCTGGGCATTGGCGGGTGGTGGTGTGCTGCTGGCGGTATTGGGTGGGGTCGGGTTTGTGGTGATACAAAAACGGCGTGCCCTGAAGCGTGCTCTGGCCGCTGCGCAGGCCGAGAATCAGCAAGCTGGACAACCTGCTGCCAAGCTGGATCTCAATCTGCCAGAGCAGTAACCCTCGTACTGAAGTGGCGTGATGCCAGAGATAAAAAACCGCCCTGATAAGCAGGGCGGTTTTTTTGAGTTCATAAACAGAACAAACTGGCTATCAGTGTTCGCCGATATAGACATCCTTGTTCTGCTCGCGGATCTCGAGGAACTTGTCCAGATTGGCCATCATCAGCTCGACCAGCTGGGGGTCGAAATGCTGCCCCTTCTCCTCTTCAATCAGGGCCAGCACCTTGTCCAGCGGCCACGCCTTCTTGTAGCAGCGATCCGAACCCAGGGCATCGAACACGTCAGCCAGCGCCACAATTCGCCCCTCCAGCGGAATATCGGCCCCCTTCAAACCGCGGGGATAGCCACTGCCATTCCACTTCTCATGGTGATTGCCAGCGATGGTGGCACCAATCTGAAACAGCGCCAGATCGCTGCCGGAGAGCATATCCTGCCCGAGCTGGGCGTGGGTTTTCATGATCTCCCACTCTTCCGGTGTCAACTTGCCCGGCTTGTGCAAGATGGCATCGGGAATTCCCACCTTGCCAATGTCATGGAGCGGCGAGGCACGTTTCACCAGCTCGCTCTGCTCTTCGCTCATGCCCATCAGGTGGCAGAATTGCTCGGTATAGAGCGCGACTCGTTTGACGTGCAGTCCTGACTCTTTGGAACGGGTTTCGACCAGTTCGCCGATGCGATAGATGATCTCCCGCTGGTTGTCGGCGATAACCTCATTGAGCCGGATATTCTCCAGCGCCACTATGATGTTTTCGGTAAACAGGGTCAGCAGACTGGTATCGATCTGGCTGAGCTGGCGGGTGGTCTCGATGTGGAACAGCAGGTGGTGGCGCGGATTCTGGCAGTAGAGCACCATCTGGGTGGCGTTATAGACATTGCTGCGCTTGCTCATAGCCTGGCGCAGGATCTCCGGCGCGTCCGTGAGGAGCATGGCGGGATGGCCGGGGAGCAGGGGCTCCAATACTTGATCCTTCACCTCATAGGCGTATTGCTTGACGTCGTATATCTGGGTTTCCCCCAGATGGAGCAGGGCGCTGAGCTGCTCCTGGGCGCCTTCGACAAACTGGCGCAGGGCCCGTTTCTCAAAGATCCCCTTGGAGGCTTCGATGACTTTTTCCAGCCCCTGACGGTTACTCTCCAGGGTGCGGATATCCCGATAGGATCGCAGGCTGGCCCGCAGCAGGGTGCGCAGCTTCTGGGAGGTGAGCTCGGTTTTATCCTTGTAGTCGTTGATGTCGTAGTTGGTGACCACGTCATCTTCCGGCGCTTGGCCGGGTTGGCCGGTACGCAACACGATGCGTACCATCTTGTTTTGCAGATCTTCACGGACGTATTTGACGACATCGAGGCCGGCGTGGTCGACCTCCATCACCACGTCCAGCAGCAACAGAGCAACGTCCGGGGTGGTGGCCAGCAACTCTTTGGCCTGTGCCGCGGAATAGGCATGCAGAAAATCGATGGGGCGATTGTCAAACTCGAATTTGTTCAAGGTGATTTTGGTGATGCGATGCACTTCAGGCTCATCGTCAACAATCATCACCTTCCAGCCCGCTTGCTGTGCGTCGGGGAGGGAGAGATCGTCATCATCAATAATCAGGATCTGGTCATCCATCATACAATCCTGTTTGGCATCCTGTGCTTACATTAACTGCTTCACTAAGGATAGGAAACTTATTGGGAAATAAAATTTGATCTCGAAAAACTATGGTCGAAATAAGCAAATGGAACCCTTTGTAACGGTGGCGTTGTCCGGCTGCTTTCTTTGCCCAATCATGGAGCTAGCGTGCATAAAGCCTATGTCTGGATTGGGGTGTGGACGCGAGTGGTTGGGGATGTTTGAATCCAGCTTGTAGCTATTAGACGAGAGATATTCTTATTTGATAGTGATTCCTATTTGTGTGTAGCATGGGCGACACACTCAACGAGGAGCCCCATCGTGTCCCCATCTCTGCCTCCCAATCGTCCCCGTCTGCTGACTGTCAAAGCCATTACCCAGATCACCCCCCATTTGCGTCGTATCACCTTTGGTGGCAGCGAACTGGCTGACTATCCCTTCACCTGCGGTGGGGCCCATATCAAGGTGATGCTGGCCCAGCCCCATCAGGTAGAGCCGGTGCTGCCTGCCATGACCCCGAGCGGCCCGCGCTGGAATGACCCGGCTGACAAGCCGGTGATCCGCACCTACACCATCCGCGCGTTTCGCCGTGATGAGCAGGAAATTGATATCGACTTCGTGCTGCACGGTGACGGCGGGCCCGCCAGCGCCTTTGCTACCCATGCCAAGCCGGGAGAGAAGGTGATCCTCTCCGGGCCGGGTGGTCCCAACCCCATGCTGCAACCGGCCGATCACTACTGTCTGGTAGGGGATCTCACCGCCTTGCCCGCCATCATGGCGATGTGTGAGGTGATGCCTGCCGAGGCCAGAGGGGAAATTGCGATTCTGGTGCCGGATCAGGCCGATGCTCAGCCGTTGACGCTGCCGGTCGGGGTGCGCTGTCACTGGTTTGTCGGCGAGCCCGAGTCCAGTGGCCTGCTGGAGCATGTGATTGCTCTGCCGCTGGTGCGCGATGGTGGCTTCTTCTGGCTGGGTGGGGAAGAGGCGCTGGTGCTGCCGCTGCGCCGCCATTTTCGGTCTGTGCTCGAGGTGGATCGCCAGTCGCTCTACGCCGTGCCGTACTGGCGCCGGGGCAAGAGTGAAGAGGCCTATCATCAGACCCGTCACGATGTGATGGATAATTAAGCGGATGCGAAAGAATACCTGATTCACCCTTGCAAATAAAAATGATTTGCATTTAGTATTGCGCCGTCCGGGTATTCGTCCGGGCGGCGTTTTTATTTCCGTTGACACAAGAGCGCCCTGTTTTCACGTCGGTTTGGCTGCATGTTGTCAGACCCAACGCAAGGAGTCGTAAAGGGTGGTTAAGTACCAGACCCCTCTGTTCTGGCTGGGATTATTCCTCCTGTTCATACTGCTTTCTCTCTCGCTCGCCACCGGTGCGGGTGTTTATGGTGCCCGCGAGGTGCTCGGCTACCTGATGGGGGATGCCCGCTGGGCTGGCGACGAGAAGCTCGCCATGGTGCTCAATACCTTGCGACTGCCGCGCACCCTCTGCGCCATGGTGGTCGGCGCCTCTTTATCTCTGGCTGCCTCCTTGTTGCAGAGCGCGACCCGCAATCCGCTGGCGGAGCCCGGTCTGCTAGGGGTCAACGCCGGGGCCGTCTTTGCGCTGGTGGTGGGGCTTACCTGGTTCGGGGTGGAGTCCGCCTACGGCTATCTGCTCTGGGCCGGACTCGGCGCGCTGCTGGGCAACGTGATTGTGCTGGGGCTCGGCATGATGATTGGCCGCTCCAACCCCCTCAAGCTGATTCTGGTCGGGGTGGCGCTCTCCGCCACCTTCGGCGGTCTCTCCAGCTTTTTGCTGCTCTCCAACAAGATGGTGCTGGAGCAGTACCGCTTCTGGAACCTCGGCTCCCTGTCGGCGGCCAATCTCGATGCCATCATCGCCGTGCTGCCCTTCGTGCTGGCGGCGTTTGTCATCACCTTGCTGCTCTGTCGCCAGCTGACCCTGATGCAGATGGGGGACAGTCAGGCCCAGGCGCTGGGGATCCGCCCAAACCGGGTGCGAATTGGCGTGCTGTTGGCCGCCACCCTGTTTACCGCCAGTGCCATCGCCATCGCCGGCCCCATCGGCTTTGTCGGCTTTCTGGCTGCCTACTGTGGCCGACTGGTGGAACCGGTAAAGCTGTCGGTGCAGGTCTGTTTCTCCGCTCTGTTCGGCATGCTGTTTCTGCTGTTGGCCGACATTCTGGCGCGCTGGCTGATCCAGCCGTTCGAGCTGCCAAACGGCGTCATTCTGGCCCTGATCGGTGCGCCTGTGCTGATCGCCATCGTTCATCGCGGGGGCTTTCGTACCCTGCTGACCGTCAAGTGAGGGGCTGATGCGTACACCTACCGATATGCTCTGCCTGCGGGCCGGCAACCGCTCTTTGCTGATCCATCTGCCAAGCGGGCGCTGGCTGGCTCTGCTTGCCGTGGCGCTGCTGGCGTTGGCTCTGCTGGCCTTGAGTGTTGGCGGCGGCAAACTCGGCTTTGCCGGGGTGGTCAACACCCTGTTGGGGGAGGGGACGCGGCTTGAGCAGCTCACCCTGTTCAAGATCCGGCTGCCGCGCATCCTTGGGGTCGTGGTGGCGGGGGCGGCCATGGGGCTCTCCGGCTGTCTGGTGCAGACTTTGGTTCGAAACCGGCTGGCCACACCCGATATGGTGGGAGTCAACAACGGCGCCTCTCTGGCCATCATCGTCTTCTCCCTCTACCTGACGGTAGGCAGCTGGCCCTGGTGGGCTGCCCCCATCGGCGCTATCTTCGCGGCGCTGGTGCTCTATGCCCTCTGCCGCAAACCGGGTGAGCAGGGCTATCTGTTCGTGGTGATCGGCATCGGCCTCTCCGAGCTGTTCGAGGCGCTCGGCCAGTTTGTGATGTCCACTCAGGCCCTGCTGCACCTGAGCTCCCTCTATCTGTGGAATATGGGCAGCTTTATCGCCGTGGGTTACAGCACCATCACCCCCATCGCCATTCTGTTGCTGTTGCTCTGCCCGTGGATCGTCTATCTCTCCCGCGAGCTGGCGGTGCTGCGCTTTGGTCCCGAGATGGCCAGAGGGCTTGGCGTCAACGGCGATCGGGTACAACTGGGCATTCTGGCCCAGGCCATTCTGGTGGCGGCGCTCGGCACCGCCATCGGCGGCCCCGTGGTCTTTATCGCCATGGCAGCCCCCATTCTTGCCTCCTGGCTGGTGAAAGACCGAGTGGTGCCGCTCTGGCTGGCGGCACTCAGCGGCGCCTTGCTGCTGCTTGCCAGCGATACCTTGGTCCGGGTGCTGGCCAGCCCTCACGAGGTGGCGACCGGTATCATGACCCGCATTCTCGGCGGCCTGTTGCTGCTGTTTCTTCTCGTTAACGATCGCCAGAGGGCTGACTGATGACGCTCACCGTAAATCGCCTCCACTTCGCCTATCAGCAGACCCCCATTTTGCGGGACATCTCTTTCAGCGTGCCGAGAGGCAAGCTGGTGGGGATCGTCGGCCCCAACGGCTGCGGCAAATCGACCCTGCTCAAGCTGCTATCCGGCCAGATGAAAGCCCAACGCGGCGAGATCCTGCTCAAAGGCAAGCCGCTTGCCAGCTACCCCATGAAGGGGTTGGCGCGGGAGCTCGCCTACCTGCCCCAGCGGCCAACCCTGCCTGCCGGCATTCTGGTGGAGCAGCTGGTGCAGTATGGCCGCCACCCCCATCAGGGCTGGTTCAATCAGTGGGGCGAGGAGGATGCCCGCATGGTGCGCAGCGCCTGCGAGCGGATGCAGCTTGAAAGCATCTGGCAGCAGAGCGCCGCGTCCCTCTCCGGCGGGCAGGCACAGCGGGCGTGGCTGGCGATGATCCTGGCGCAGGACAGCGACATGGTGCTGCTCGACGAGCCCACCAGTGCCCTCGATATCGGTCACCAGACCGAGGTGATGGAGGCAATCCACCGCATCACTGCCGAAGGCAAAACCGTGCTGCTGGTGATCCACGATCTGGCGATGGCGGCCCGCTACTGTGACGAGTTGATCGCCATCGGCGAGGGGACCATTGCTGCCATGGGCCCGGCCCGGGAGGTGGTGACCAAGGATCTAATCGACCGGCTCTACCAGACCAGTGTCGACATTCTGCATGCCCCCGGCGACGGGGCGCCCATTATCGTGCCCCGTCGCCACGAACATGGCCGCACCCTGCGTTCGGCGAGTTGAGTCATATGGGCCTGCTCTGTGGGCCCACCGAGTGTATTCACGCGGCCGATTATCCGGGCCGTGCAACGATGAAGGAGTGAGATGATGAAGCGTTTTGCCGCCCTGGCAGCAGCCATCCTGATGCTGGCCGCGCCGCTGGTTCAGGCGCAGGAGATGCGTGAAGTGACTGATGCGTTTGGCCAGAAGGTGCAGGTGCCAGTCCAGCCAACGCGGGTGGTGGTGCTGAGCGAGCTCGAACTCGACAGCACCCTGACCCTGGGGCTGACCCCTATCGGCGCCGTCAATGGCCGTGGTCAACCCACCTTGCCCCGCTATTTGCTGAACAAGGCGGGCATGGGTATCCAGGTGATCGGTGATCTCGACAGCCCCAATCTGGAGTCGCTGATTGCGCTGGAGCCCGACCTTATCCTGACCGGCCAGACCCGTCCCGAGCTGCTGACCTTGCTGTGGGAGATCGCGCCGACCGTGGTGACCAGCAAGTGGGGTGAGCCGTGGCAGGATAGCTTCCGCCGCACCGCCCACACCCTCAACCGCGACCAGCAAGGGGATACTTTCTTGCTGCAGTATGCCGAGCGGCTGACTCAGGCCCGCAGCAAGCTGGCCAAGCATCAGGGGGAGAGCATCAGCATAGTGCGCTGGAACCCCAAGGGGCCGAGCTTTATGTATCAGGGCACCTTTGCCAGCAGCGTAGTGGAGTCGATGGGGCTGGTACGCCCAAGCAAGCAGCAGGGTACCGGCGCGCCCCACTCACCGGCGCTGAGTCTGGAGTCCCTCAACTTGCTGGATGCTGACTGGCTGGTGGTCGGTACTCTGAGCGCCACCGGTGATGCGGTGGATGCCATGCGTCAGGCGGAGCAGACCCCGGCGTTCCAGCAGCTGCCGGTGATCAAGGCCAAGCGCTTTGGCGCCGTGGACGGGTCGCTCTGGACCTCCAGCGGCGGCCCGCAGGCGGCCCTCAAGGTGATCGAGGATGTGGAGCAGTTGCTGGCAACCCGCAGCTGAGTGCCATGCGCACCAGAGGTTGACCGCATGAACAGGTTGACCAAAGAAGAGGGAGGCTGATGCCTCCCTCTTGCGTTGTCACTGTCTATCGTGACCTCTTCGGCGAGCCAGAGCCATTTATTGCGGCTGGATGGCTGTCACTGTGAGCTTGCCGCTCTGGCTTTCGGCATGAAAGTGGATGGCATCCCCTACCTTGAGCCCTTTGAGCTGGGCCGGATCTGCCACTCGAAAGACCATGGTCATGGCGGGCATCTTGAGATTCTCGATCGCCTCGTGCTTGATGCCGACCTTGCCGCTTCCCTCATCGAGGCGGGTAATGACCCCCTTGGTCATCACCATTGCGGCCTGTTCGCTCATCTCACCCGTCTGACTCATATCGTGCCCTTCATGGTGCATCATCTCTTCGGCTTGCAGGTTGGTGTGGGTGGCAAGGCCAAGCAGCAGGGTCAGGGTCAGCGTTTTGTAGTTCATGATGGTTTCCTCATCGTTCAGTCAATATGGATCGTGAAATCCGGTTATTCGGATTGCGGGTTCGCGCTCTTGCCAAGGCTGCGACTGCGCCACAGGTAATAGGCCGCTGGCAGCACCAAGAGGGTCAGCACCAGCGCGCTCACCATGCCGCCGATCATGGGGGCGGCGATGCGCTGCATCACTTCCGATCCGGTACCGTGGCTCCACATGATGGGCAAGAGGCCGGCGATAATGGTGACCACCGTCATCATCTTGGGGCGCAGGCGCAGGGCGGCGCCATGGATCACCGCCCGGTGCAGCCCCGCCTTGTCCGGCTTGCCGCTGGCAACGAGATCGTCCCAGGCGTGGTTGAGGTAGACCAGCATCAGGACGCCGGTCTCCACCGCCACCCCCGCCAGGGCGATAAAGCCCACCCCGACTGCCACCGAGAGGTTGAAGTCGAGCAGCCAGAGGGTCCAGATCCCGCCCACCACCGCCAGCGGCAAGGTGGTGAGAATGAGCAGCACCTCCTGAACGCGGCGAAACGCCAGATAGAGCAGCAGCACGATAATGGCGACCGTCAGCGGCACCACGTAGGCGAGGCGCGCCTTGGCCCGCTCCATGTACTCGTATTGGCCAGACCAGGTGAGGGCGTAGCCTGCCGGCAGCACCAGCTGTTTGTTCACCTCGGCCTTGGCCTCATCGACGAAGGAGCCGATATCGCGGCCGCGAATATCGACGTAGACCCAGCCGTTGAGGCGTGCATTCTCGCTGCGCAGCATGGGGGCTTCATCGCTGATATAGATCCGGGCCACGTCCGCCAGCGCGATGCGCGCGCCGCTCGGGGTGACCACCGGCAGTAGCTCCAGACTGGTCACCGAGTCGCGATAGCTCTGGGGATAGCGCAGGTTGATGGGATAGCGCTCGCGTCCCTCGATGGTTTGGCCCACCTCCATGCCGCCCACCGCGGTGGCGAGCACCGCCTGCACATCGGCGATGTTGAGGCCGTAGCGGGCTGCCTTGAGCCGGTCGATATCCACCTTCACATAGCGGCCACCGGCCACCCGCTCGGCGTAGACCGATGAGGCGCCCTCCACCTTGCCGACAATCTGCTCAAGCTGTTGGCCGAGCTGCTGGATCACCTTGAGATCCGGCCCCGCTATCTTGATGCCGACCGGGGTCTTGATGCCGGTAGCCAGCATGTCGATGCGGGTCTTGATGGGGGGCACCCAGGCGTTGGTGAGTCCGGGGAAGCGGATGAGGGAGTCGAGCTCCTCTTTGAGCTTCTCCGGGGTCATGCCGGGGCGCCACTGGTCCCGGGGCTTGAGCTGGATGCTGGTCTCCATCATCACCAGATCGGCGGGGTCGGTGGCGGTTTCGGCGCGCCCCGCCTTGCCGAACACGTTTTGCACCTCGGGCACGGTACGAATGAGCTTGTCGGTCTGCTGCAAAATCTCCCGCGCCTTGCCCACCGAGATATTGGCCGCGGTGGTGGGCATATACATGATGTCCCCCTCATCGAGCGGCGGAATGAACTCGGAGCCGAGGTATTTGAGCGGCCAGAAGCCCGCCACCGTCACCACGGCGGCGATGGCAAGGGTGGTTTTCGGACGGGCCAAGACGGCCTTGAGCAGTGGCACATAGCCCTGACTCAACCAGCGGTTGAGCGGATTGGCCTGCTCCGCCAGCACCTTGCCACGGATGAAGTAGCCCATGATCACCGGCACCAGCGTGATGGCGAGAGCGGCCGCGGCGGCCATGGCGTAGGTTTTGGTGTAGGCGAGCGGGTGGAACATCCGCCCCTCCTGTGCCTCCAGCGCGAACACTGGCAGGAAGCTGATGGTGATGATGAGCAGGGAGAAGAAGATGGCGGGCCCCACCTCTATGCTCGCCTCGGTGATGATGCGCCAGCGGTTCTTGTCGGTGAGCGCCTCCCGCTCCATGTGCTTGTGGACGTTCTCGATCATCACGATGGCGCCATCCACCATGGCGCCGATGGCGATGGCGATGCCGCCGAGCGACATGATGTTGGCGTTGATCCCCTGCAGGTGCATCACGATAAAGGCGGTCAGGATGGCGATGGGCAAGGAGATGACCACCACCAGGGATGAGCGCAGGTGGAACAGGAAGGCGAGGCAGACCAGCACCACCACCGCGAACTCCTCCACCAGCTTGCCGGAGAGGTTGTCGATGGCGCGCTGGATAAGGTCGGAGCGATCGTAGACGGTGACGACCTCCACCCCCTCCGGCAGGCTGCTTTTCAGCTCCGCCAGCCGCGCCTTGACCCCGTCTATGGTGTGCTGGGCATTCTCGCCGTAGCGCATGACGATGATGCCGCCCACCACTTCCCCCTCACCGTTAAGTTCGGCAATGCCGCGCCGCATCTGGGGGCCGGTTACCACATCCGCCACGTCACCCAGCAGCAGCGGGGCGCCGCGCACATTGGTGCCGAGCGGGATCTGCTTCAGATCCTCGACGCTCTTGAGATAGCCGTTGGAGCGCACCATGTACTCCGCTTCCGCCATCTCGATGACGGAGGCACCTGTCTCCTGATTGCCCTGTTTGATGGCGGTCTCGATAAGGGAGAGCGGGATGCCGTAGGCGCGCAGCTTGTCCGGATCGACCCGCACCTGATACTGGCGCACCATGCCGCCGACGGTGGCGACTTCGGAGACCCCCTCAACCGTCTGCAACTCGTACTTGAGGAACCAGTTTTGCAGGGAGGTGAGCTGGCTGAGGTCATGCTTGCCGGTTCTGTCTGCCAGCGCGTACTGATAGACCCAGCCCACCCCGGTGGCATCGGGGCCGAGTTGGGGGCGGGCAGAGGCGGGCAGGTTGGGGGCAACCTGGCTCAAATATTCCAGCACCCGCGCGCGGGCCCAGTAGAGGTCGGTGTTGTCGTCAAACAGCACATAGACGAAGGAGTCTCCGAAGAAGGAGTAGCCGCGTACCGTGGTCGCCCCCGGCACCGCCAGCATGGCGGTGGTAAGCGGATAGGTGATCTGATCTTCCACCACCTGGGGCGCTTGGCCCGGGTAGGAGGTCTTGATGATCACCTGCACATCGGAGAGGTCCGGCAGGGCATCCACCGGGGTCTGTTTGACCGACCAGAGCCCCCAGGCGGTGAGCATGAGGGTCAATAACAGCACCAGAAAGCGGTTGCCCACCGACCAGCGAATAATCGAGGGGATCATGGCTTGGCTCCCATATTGTGCTGGCTATGGTCCATTCCTTCCATCTTCCCCATCTCATCCGTTGCAGGCTTGGCGTAGCCGTCAGTGGCGGGGGCCTTCTCCTGATGGATGCTGGTGATGCGGTACTCATCCCCCTCCTGCATTACTTGCAGATGGAGGGTCTGTCCCTCGGCCAGCTTGCTCATATCGACCCCTTCTGCGACGGAGAACTCCATCTCCATGGCGGGCCACTGCCACTCGGGGATGGGCTGGTGGGAGACCATCAGGGTGCGGTTGGCCAAATCGATGCTTTCAACCTCGCCCTGAGTCCACACCTGGTCGGGGCGCACCGCCGTCATGCGCTGAAAGTCAGAATCGATGGCCGATTCCGAGTCGAGCAGGAACTGGGCCGAGCTGACGATGTTGTCACCCGCTTCCACCCCCGCCTTGATGGCAACCTTGTCGCCAAACTGGGGGCCGAGAGTGACGGCGACCGACTTGAAGTTGCCATCCCCCAACGCCAGCACCAGCCGATCCTGACTGCCTGTGCGGATCACCGCTTCGCTCGGCACCACCAATTGCGGCTCTCCCTGCCCGGTGCGAATGCTCACCTTGGCAAACATATTGGGTTTCAAAAACTCGTCCGGGTTGTCAAAGCGCAGCCGCACCTTGAGGGTGCGGGTAGCTGCGTCCAGTGTCGGGTAGAGGTAATCCACCTTACCTTGCCAACTGCGACCGGGGGCATAGTCGAGGGTCATGGTGACCGGGTCCCCCACCTTCAGCTGGGCGGCTTGACGCTCGAACACCTCGGCACTGACCCACACCTGCTTGAGGGTGCTGATGTTAAAGAGCGCCGCAGCGGGCTCCACATACTGGCCTTCGCGCACCTTCAGCTCGGAGACATAACCGCTGCTGGGGGCGTAAATGCTGATGGTTTCGCGCACCTGACGGCTGCGTTTGAGGGCCGCTATCTGATCCGTCGGCACCTGCAGGGACTTGAGCTTGCCCTCGGCAGCGCGCAGCAGCAGTGGGTTGGCCGTGTTGAGTGCCAGCAGGTATTCGTGCTGGGCGTTGACCAGATCCGGCGCGTAGAGCTCGTAAATAAGGCTCCCCTTGCTCACCTGCTGCCCTTCACTCTTGATGGCGAGGGTGCGGATCCAGCCCGCCATGCGGGCGTTGACTGCCTCCAGCCGATCCTCGTCATACCCGACATAGCCCACCGTCTCGATCTGCTGGTGGATAGGCAGCTTCTCCACCTTGGCGAGCCGCACCCCCAGGTTCTGCTGGATCTCGGGGCTGATGGTGACGGTGCCCGGTGAGCCGCCCTGTTTTTCCTCATAGACGGGGATAAAGTCCATCCCCATGTTGTCCTTGGCCGGGCCGTCGCGCTTGTCGCGGGGATCCATGGGGTTGACCCAGTAAAGGGGCGTCTTCTCTTTGGCGCTTGCGCCATCGGAGGTTTGTTTGGCGGCCCAGTAGCCGCCACCAGCGCCAAGGGCAAGTAGCAGGGCCGACATCAGGACGGTCTTGTTCATGACTGGCCTCCGGCGCGGATCTGCATGCAGAAAGTGCAGGAGGATAAGGCGTCCGCGCAGGCAGCAACCTTGGACGGTGAAAAGTGGGCTGGTGACATAATACGTCTTCTCTTTTGCAGGCCGCCGGTCGGGTGAGGTGCAAGGCATCACCAAAGGGGCTGGCGGCAAACGGGGCGCAACTGTATCAGTGCGCACGGCTCCCTGTGAGCGGACCGGTTTGGCCGGGGCACAGGGTCAGGCAAGGCGGCAGAGAACGGGCAAGTTGAAGCTTGCCTGTGCCGCAAGAGAAGGACTTTCTAGTGGCGTAACACCGACAGCATCAGATGTCGGCGCGGCCAGGAAGGAGGGTGAGTACCGCGCGATCGCAGGAAGGGATCCCGCAACCAGTTATCAAGCAGTGACGCTGCGACGTTGTTGCCAAGTAGCAAGGGAAAGAGCAGCAGAGCGACCAGTACACCCAGCAGAGTCATCGCGCCGAAGGAGGGGGCATTGATGCCTGTCTGCATCTGGCACTCATCGCCCATGGCTGACCCCTCGTCTCCCTGATGGCAGGAGAGAGGCATGACATCGCCCGGGTGATCCATAGCAGGCATTGCATGAGAGATATCGCCATCCGCCATCGCCATGGATGAATCGAACATCACCATCGACTGGGCGCTGCTTGGGGTCGGCTCGGAGGAGAGGGGAGAACCATGCCAGCTGATGCAGAGAGTCAGATTGCAGACGAGCAGCAGCGCCAGCAATAGCCGGGCCAGAGCAACAGAGGGCAATCTTGCAGCAAGCTGGGTGAGTGACAATCCGGGCATCCTTAGGGAGCAAGTTGCCAAACTCTAAACCTTGCTCGCAGGAGAAGGTCAAGGCTTCTGCTGGCGCTGCTGTTGCAGGTAGAGGTCACTGTATTTTTCCAGCAATTGGTCTATCCATTGACTCATGCCGGGCGCTTGCAACATGGGCTCCAGTTGTTCGAGGGTGCCAAGATGCGGAGATTGCAGTGAAACAGAAATATAGAGCTCACCACGCTGCAGTGGCCACTGCAGATCAGCCAGCCCGCTGTCCGGGTAATTGTCGCTCAGAAACAGGCGACCGGAAGAGCGGCCGTAAGGAACGAAGTCGACCCGGTCACTGGCCAGCAGGCCAAATACCTGCTTGAGGGAGTTGACCCTGTAGATGCGGGTATTCGCTTGCAAAAAATCATCCATTTCGCTGCCAAGGCTGACGCCTATCATCATGGCGCCCCGCAGTCCGGTCAGATCCTCCCGTCGTTGCAGCAAGCGGCTTCCGGGTTGGCGCACGAATACCGCCATGTCATTGATGGCCATGGGCGTTCGGGTAAAGCGGGAGTAGTGTGCTCTCTCTTCGTTGCGCAGCGCACAGATATTGATGTCGACCTCTCCTTTAGCCACTTTCTGCTGACAGCGGGCCCAGGGGCCCACATAGTCGAGAGCCACATTGAAACCCAACCGTTGATAGAGGGTACTGACGACTTCGGCACAAACGCCGATGATCTTGCCATCGCTCAGCCAGTTCCAGGGGGGATAATCGTGATGACCACAGGCGGAGAGGGTCGTGTTCGTCAAGGTCGTCGCGAGCCAGAGCTGAGCCAGCATATCCGGATCCTGTGCAAAAAAGTCTCGATGTGTGTCATTGAAGCACACCGCAGACAAAAAAATACCCCCGCACGGGCGGGGGTAGTTTGTTATCGGTGGAAGGCCTGGGGAGAGCGTTACTGCTTGGCGCGCTTTTCCGATCCTCTCATGATGAGCCGGAAGAAGAGCGGGATAAAGAAGATGGCGATAAAGGTGGCCGCCAGCATGCCGCCGATGACCGGCCAGCCGAGGGCGTGACGGCTTGCCGCACCGGCCCCGCTGGAGGTGACCAGCGGCACACAGCCGAGGATGAAGGCGAGCGAGGTCATCACGATGGGACGGAAACGCAGGCGCGCCGCCTCTAGTGCCGACTCGATGAGGCTCATGCCCTCTTCGTGTTTCATCACTGCGAACTCCACGATCAGGATGGCGTTCTTGGCGGCAAGGCCGACCAGGGTCACCAGCCCGATCTGGAAGTAGACGTTGTTGGTCAGCCCCACCAGCCAGGTGGCGAGCAGGGCACCGAACAGGGCGAACGGTACGGCGGTGATCACCGCAAACGGCAGGCTCCAGCGTTCATACTGGGCGGCCAGAATGAGGAAGATCATCACGATACCGAAACCAAAGGCCATACCAGCGCTGCCTGCGGCCGCTTTCTCCTGATAGGCGGAGCCGGTCCACTCCAGCTTGGCGTCGTTGCCAAGAGCCTCATTGGCGACCTCTTCCAGCGCGGCGATGGCTTGACCCGAGCTGTAGCCGGGTGCCGGCTGTGCCATGATCTTGGCGGCCTGGAAGATGTTGAAGCGTTCGACCAGTTCGGGGCCGGTGGCATCACGCACCGTCACCAGACTGCTGAGCGGGATCATCTCCCCCTTGTCGGAGCGGACATAGACATTGCGGATATCGCTCTTCTTGGCGCGATAGTCTGCCTCGGATTGCAACTGTACCCGGTAGGTACGGCCGAACTGGTTGAAGTCGTTGACATAGACCTGGCCGAAGGTGGCCTGCATGGTGTCGAACACCGCGTTGATCGGCAGCCCCAGCGCCTTGGCTTTTTCGCGATCCAGGTCGAGATAGACCTGCGGCACGTTGGCGCGGTAGGTGCTGGTGACGCTGGCAAACTCCGGGCGCGCCTTGGCCGCTTCGAGGAAGCGTTGCACTTCGCCTGAGAAGGCCTGGGCGTTGCCGGTGCCACGGTTTTGCAGATAGGCCTCAAGGCCACCTGTGGTGGACATCCCCTGAATGGGAGGCGGGTTGAAGGAGGCGACAAAGCCATCCGCCAGCCCCATCAGGCTCAAGCCCTGGAAGGTCTTGGCCAGCGAGAAGGAGTCCTGCCCGGCCCCCTGACGCTCGCTCCAGTCCTTCAGGGTAATGAAGGTCATGCCGCTGTTGCTGATGATGGCATTGGAGAGAATGTCAAAGCCCGAGAAGGTGATCACATCCTTCACATGGGGGTTGGCCATGGCGATCTTGTCGAACTGATCCGCCACCGCCTGGGTCCGGCTCATCGCGGCGGCATCCGGCAGCATGACGGCGGAGATAAGGTAGCCCTGATCTTCGTTCGGTACCAGTTCGCCCGGCACTTTCAGGAAGAGGCCGTAGATGGAGAGGATCAGTACGGCGATGATGGCAAAGGCGACCCCCACCCGACGGTTCAGGAAGGCCACACCCCGTACATAGCCGCGGGTCAGCTGGTCAAATTTTTCGTTGAACCAGACGAAGAAGCGGGCCGGTTTGTGGTGTCCCTCCTTGAGCAACACGGCACAGAGGGCCGGTGAGAGAGTCAGTGCCACCAGACCGGAGATGGCGACCGAGACCGCGACCGTGATGGCGAACTGCTTGTACATCACCCCCGTCATGCCGCCCATAAAGGCGACCGGCAGGAACACGGCGCAGAGCACCAGCACGATGGCGACCACCGGACCGGAGACCTCCTGCATGGCGAGGATGGCAGCCTCCTTGGCGGAGCACTTCTTCTCGCTCATGATCCGCTCGACGTTTTCGAGTACCACGATGGCGTCATCCACCACGATACCGATGGCAAGCACCATGCCGAACAGGGTCAGCAGGTTGATGGAGAAACCGAGCACCAGCATGCCGGCGAAGGTCCCGATGAGCGACACCGGCACCGCGATACAGGGGATCAGGGTGGCGCGGAAGTTCTGCAGGAACAGATAGACCACCACGAACACCAGCACGATCGCCTCGAACAGGGTGTGTACCACCTCTTCGATGGAGATCTTCACGAACTCGGTGGTGTCGTAGGGGATCTGGTACTCGATATCCTGCGGGAAGCGCTCCTTGAGTCGCTCCATGGTGGCATGCACCGCATCGGCGACCGCGACGGCGTTGGCGCCCGGTTGCAGATAGGTGGCAATACCGATGGCCGGTTTGCCGTTGGCGCGAGCGACCAGATCATAATCCTTGCCCCCCAGCTCGACCCGGGCGACATCGCGGACCCGGATCTTGGAGCCATCGGGCATGGAGCGGACGATGATGTTCTGGAACTCTTTCACATCTTCAAGGCGCCCTTTGGTCTGCACCGTGTAGGTGAAGTCGATGGGGGCCGTGGTGGGTTGGGCACCAATCTTGCCTGCCGCGAACTGGGTGTTCTGCTCGCGAATGGCGCCAATCACGTCGCTCGGGGTGAGCTCGAGCTGGGCCAGTCGATCCGGCCTGAGCCAGATACGCATCGCATAGTCGGTACCGCCAAACAAGGTGGTATCACCGATGCCGGGAATCCGCTTGAGCTCGTCGATGATGTTGAGCAGGGCGTAGTTCGACAGATAGGTGGTATCAAACGAGCCGTTCGGTGACTGGAGGGTGACCACCTGCAGGATGGAGGTCGATTTCTTCTTGACCGTCACCCCTTGCTTTTTCACCTCTTCCGGCAGCTGGGCCATGGCAGCCGAGACCCGGTTGTTGACGTTGATGGTGGCCTGATCCGGATCGGTGCCGATCTCGAAGTAGACGTTGAGGTTCATCTGGCCGTTGGAGGCCGACCCCGACTGCATGTAGATCATCCGCTCGACGCCGTTGATCTGCTGCTCCAGCGGCGCAGCCACGGTCTGGGAGATCACCTCCGGGGTTGCACCCGGATAAAACGCCGTGACCGAGACCACCGGCGGGGTGATCTGGGGATATTGCTCGATGGGGAGCGCCCGCATCGCCGCCAAACCGCCCAGCACGATAATGATCGAAATCACGCTGGCGAAGATGGGGCGTTCTATGAAGAACTTGGAAAACATACGGGCTCCTTACTTGGCCGCAGACTGGCTGACCACCTTGCCGGTGATCGCCTTCATCTCGTCGGCAGAGACAGGTTTCACCACGGCGCCGGGGCGGGCCTTCATCAAGCCTTCGACGATATAGCGCTCACCTGCCTGCAGGCCGCTCTCGATCAGCACGCCGGAGTCGACCGCTGCGCCCAGGGTCACCGGACGGGGCACTACCTTGTTGTCGGCATCGACCACCATCACCATGCGGTCAGCCTGGGACTGGACGATGGCGCGCGGCGGCACCACGATGGCATTTTTGCGGGTGCCCAGATCGATGGTCATGCGGACAAACTGGCCGGGCAGCAGTACGCCGTCCTTGTTGTCGAAGATGGCGCGGGCACGGATGGTGCCGGTCTGGGGATCGACCCGGTTGTCGGAGAAGTTGAGCTTGCCCGCCTCCGGATAGAGGGAGCCATCGGCCAGACGAATATGGGTGCGCCAGGTGGTGGCATCCTTCGCCTCAATCACCCCTTTTTTTACCGAGTTTTCGAAGTTGAGGCGATCCTGCTCCGAGTAGGAGAAGTTGACGTAGAGCGGATCAAACTGGGTGATGGTAGTGAGCAGGCCGTTGTCGCCGCTGGTGGAGATAAGGCTCCCCTCGGACTGGGAGCTCTTGCTCGCCATGCCGTTGATGGGGGCGGTCACCTGGGTGTAGCTGAGGTTGAGCTCCGCCTCTTTCACCTTGGCCTGAGCGGCCTGATGGCTTGCGATGGCCGCTTCATAGTTGGCGATGGTGTCGTCATAGTCCTTGCGACTCACCACCTGACGCTTGAAGAGGGGAATGATGCGATCCCGATCGGCTCGGGCCTTGTTGAGACGGGCCTGCTCCTGAGCCAAAGTCCCTTTGGCCTGCTCCAGCGCCACCTTGTAGGGCTCCGGGTCAATCAGAAACAGCTCCTGACCGGCGGTAACCGGCTGGCCTTCCACATAAGTGCGCTTGAGCAGGATGCCACTGACCCGGGAGCGCACATCGATCTCGCGAAAACCGGCGGTCTCTCCCACCATCTCGGTGGTGAGCGGCACATCGGTCAGCTTGACCTCGGCGACCACCACAGGGACGGCGGGCATGGTCTGTGCCGTCTGGGTCGTCTCGCCGCCACAGGCACTCAGACCGCTGATCAGCGCCAGGGTCAGCAAGCTGCGTTTGTAAACCTCTCTTCCGGCATTGGACACCTTCATCATCACACTCCTGTTGGATCGATTTCGGCTGCTGCGTTCAGCATGTTTCTCCATACACATCATTAACTTCATGATTAAAAAAACAACTTCTTTATGATTGGAATGGGAGATGATAGGGCGGCAACCTTGAACACAACCTTCTCAAAGTGGCAATTAGGGTTGCCGATTGACGAAAAAAGTCTGACTTTTCCGATATGAGCGGGGGGCTTCGGGGATGTTCATCCCGGGCCAGGGCTCTTCGCAACCGTATCACGCCAGCCACTCCTTGCTGCAAAAAATAAGGTGCCATAAGGCACCTTGTTTGGATGGGTTTTTTACGCCATTTTATCGCAGGCAACCGCGAGCCGCTTCACAGTTTACGAATTCGTCGCGGCTCATCGGTTAATCTTGCGCCGTGTCAGGCAAAGCAGGCCCAGATGGGGGCGTGGTCGGAGGGTTTCTCGATGCCGCGCAGCTCGTAGTCGATACCGGTCTCGGTCACGCTGTCCTTGAGGGCGTCGGAGGCCATGATGAGGTCGATGCGCAGGCCGCGGTTCTCGTCAAAGCCCTTGGAGCGGTAGTCAAACCAAGAGAAACGCTCGCACTCGGTGGGGTTGGCGGCGCGGAAGGTGTCGGTCAGGCCGAACCCTTTCAGTCGCTCCATCCATTCGCGCTCGATGGGCAGGAAGGAGCATTTGCCATCCCGCAGCCAGCGCTTGCGGTTTGCCTCGCCGATGCCGATGTCGAGATCGGTGGGGGAGATATTCATATCCCCGATCAGCACCAGCTGGTCGTCCGGGGTGTGGTTGGTCTCGAGGTAGTGCTGCAGATCCTCGTAGAACTTCTGCTTGGCCGGGAACTTGGTCTCGTGATCCTGGCTTTCACCCTGCGGGAAGTAGCCGTTCATCACCTTGATGAGGGAGCCGTCTTCGCGCTCGAAGGTGGCCATGATCATCCGGCGCTGGGCCTCTTCGTCATCGGTGGGGAAGCCTTTCTCCACCTTGACCGGTTTCTGCTTGCTCATGATGGCGACCCCGTAGTGTGCCTTCTGGCCGTGAAACTCCACGTGATAGCCCATGGCCTCCACATCGGCCAGCGGGAAGGCTTCATCGTGCACCTTGATCTCCTGCAGGCCGATCACATCGGGCTGGTGCTTGTCGATGATGGCTTGCAGCTGGTGCAGACGGGCGCGCAGGCCATTGATATTGAAAGAGATGATCTTCATGTCCGGGATGCTCATGTCATTTTTATAAGTGGCTATTGGACTAGGAATCGGCGGTGGATGCAAGTTCGGGGGCTGTGACTGGTGCAACTGCTTGGTAACCTGTTCACGATCCGTCGCGAGAGGCTGTCAGCAAGGTGAAGCGCAGCGCAGGAACCGGATTGTATATGTATACATGAGGATTCCGAGCAGCACATGAGCCTTGATCACAGCCTCGCAGTAGGATCGTGGACAGGTTTTCAGCGGGTCATCTTTTTGACGAAAACCACCACAAACAGCGCCAGCGTAAAGCTGCCGGTGAAGGCTTCGAAGGCGGCAAAGATCCTGGAGAGCCCGACCGGAGTGAAGTCGCCGTACCCCAATGTGGTGAAGGTGACCACGCTGTAGTAGAGGCATTCGAGCAGGAAGATGGCATTTTGCTCGAGAGGGGCACCGGGCTGGTAGATGAGGTGCTCGCCCTGAAAATGCAGTCCGCAGAAGAAGTAAAAAATGCTGCAGATAAAGATGAGCAGCAACGAGAAGAGCACCACCCGCATCGGGGCCTCGCCATAGCCGCAGAAGAGATCGACCACCCAGGAGGTAAAGCGCTGGGTCGACCAGAACGGCAGTTGCAGGCGGCGCATGGTGAGCTCCTGCTGGATATAGTTGCCAGACATGGTGAAGATCCCCTGTGCCTCGGAGGCTTTGCGCAGATCCCGGTAGGTCTCTTCCGCCTCCTTGAACCAGATGCGTGCCTGTTTGGGATCCCGTTCGCGGCGCCCCTTGCGATCCTGCATCACCCGTTTGCCGGTCTGCATGTTGTCGAGCCGGGTGTTGTGCCAGCGGATGCCGAGCAGGTTGACGTCATCGAGGGTGGCGCACTGGAGGTTGGCATCACTGAGATCGGCCTTCATCAGGCTGCCGCCCTTCATGCGCAGGCCGTAGAGGTGACCACCGCGCAGGTTGGCGCGATAGAGGTTGCACTGCTCCAGCAAAAATCCCTGATCGGACTCCTTGTTGACCAGATTGAGGCCCGCCAGATTGGCCCGTGACAGCTGCAGGCCATGGCAGAGTCCGCCTGCGCGAACGTACTGTTCAAGCGCCTCGGCGGTGTGGGCTTCCTGATGGGTATGGTGGGGATCATGCCAGTGGCAGAGATCGTGCTCGCCAGCCTCTTCACTGCAGTGGCGGCCATCGGCCACCAGATAACGACACATCGCCATCTTCGTTTCCCTCGCATTGCCGAACTGGTTTCAGCATAGGCGGGGAAAAGGGGGCGCGGCGGCGTCTTAGCTGAACTGGTTGAACTCCTGACGCAGCTTGCGAAAACGCTCCTGCTGGGCCGGGTTGAGGGGGATACCGTCGAGCACGTCCAGAGTGTCTTTGCACTCGGCACCAAATTCCGGACTCTTGCGGTTTTTTTGCATCAGTTGCAGCAGCACCTGGATCTTGTTGAGAGCCGCACCGGTATTGGCGGGGGCGCGGCGCAGGGCCTCGCGAAAATGGCCGAGGGCCTGCTCCAGCTCGCCGCTCTGATAGGCCTTGATCCCCAGATCGTTGAGCTGCTGGTAGCGCTGACGCCGCTCCAGCACCGTCTTGTCATCCCGGGTGGCCTGAATGCAGGTGGTGAGCAGCCGATCTTCGTCCTCCGCCAGCAGCCCTTGCAGGCTTTCGGCATATTCAAACTCGCCGAGCTGGTAGAGGGCAAGGATGGTCTCGCCAAGCAGGGCGGGGGGCATGGTGGCCGGTTCATCAAGCCAGTTCTGATTGGCGCGATAGAGCATCTTCTTGCCCTTGAGCAGCTCCCCCAGCGCAATCTGCACCCGGGCCTGACAGATCTGCTCGAACACCGGGTAGTTGAACTCCGACATCATCAGCGAATCGCGGATGCGCGACAGGGCAGAATTGACCTGCTTTTGCAGGTTGGCGATGTGGTAGCTGTCGTTGCTGTTGAGGGCGTAGAGGGTCAGGGTCTGGATATAGGCTCCCAGATAGTGGGGAGTACGGTGAATGGAGTTGCGTGACAGGTCGATCAGCGACATCAGCACATCCTTGGCCTGGGCGTAGTCGTGGCGCTGCAGGCACACCTCCGCCAGCCGACGGGAGAGTTGCACCGACTGAGGGGAGATATCCACCGCCCGTCTGAGCTCCTGCTGCGCCTGCTCGTCATTGCCAAGGGCCAGCAGGGATTCTGCCAGCCAGAGGTGAGCCTCCACCATCAGCGGGGTATTTTTGAGGGTCGCCTGCAGATGGCTGACCGCCTCTTCGTGGAGCCCCAGGGTGTTGCACGCCTTGCCCAGCGTCAGGCGGGCCCAGCTGTTCTCCTGCCCGGCCAGCAGCTGGCGCATCAGGGCGCGCGCCTCCTGCGCCTGACCCAGCTTGAGGTGGGTATCGGCCTGCAGGCAACGGCAGTAGTTGGCAAAACGGGGCACCGCATCGGCTCGCTCGGCACAGGCGGTAATGAGGCCTGCCAGATTGTCATCGGCCAGCGCGGTAAAGACGCTGGCCAGGGCGTTGCGCCGGGCGAGGGCACGCTTCAAGCGAAACGAGAACTGCTCCTGGGAGAAGGGCTTCATCAGGTATTCGTCGGGCTCGGCTTCCAGCGCGCTCAGTACCATGGCGCGGGAGCTGTCGCCACTCACCATGATCACCACGCTCTGGGGCGGGATCAGGTCTTTGTCGCGCAGGCTTTCGAGCAACTGGCGGCCATTCTCGCCAACCCCGAGATCGTAATCGATGAGATAGATGTCGAAACTGCCTTTCTGGCAGCGGCGCCGCGCATCCTCGGCGGTATTGGAGTAGGTGATGTTGCTGATACCCAGATTGAGCAGCATCGCCTTCATCATCACCTGAAACGAGCGCTGCTCATTGACCATCAGAATGCGTTGTGGCTTGGCTGGGCTCTTTTTTTCTGGTTCTTGTTCAGGTGTCTGCATCTGTCTGGGTCGAGGCGCTACGGGCTGATGGGAGAAAGTGTGCCACCAAAGCGCCCGAAGAGGCAATTGGCCAAGTTGTCGATTGCGAACCATCTCCGTTTGTCCGCCTTTTGCCCGCGATGAGTGAAAGAAAAAGGCCCTGTTGCCAGGGCCTTGAACTCACCGTTTTTTCTCTGCCAGATAGGGAGCAAATTGCGGCGTGTACTCGGCCTTGAACCCCTGTTCGGTCTTGATGATGAGATAGACCGCCAGCTGGTGCTGCTTGGCAAATGCCAACCCCGCTTCAGGCCCCATCACCATCAGCGCGGTATCGAGAGCATCGGCCTCCAGTGCGGTCGGGGTGATGACGCTGGCGGAGACCAGCTTGTGGGTGACCGGCTGGCCGGTGGCGGGATCGATGATATGGGAGTAACGCTGGCCATCCAGCTCGTAGTAGTTGCGATAGCTGCCCGCGGTGCTGAGCGCCATGCCGTTGGGGATGACGATATCGGAAAACGCTCCCGGCTGATCGGAGGGTTCGACGATGGCTACTTTCCATGGCGAGCCCTTGCTGTTGTTGCCCTTGCTGCGCACCGCACCGGCCACTTCGATCAGGTAGTTGTGTACCCCCTTGCCTTCGAGCAGGGCGGCGATTTCATCCGAAGCAGCCCCTTCGCCGAGGGTGGAGAGGTCGAGATAGAGATCCGGGATCGTTTTTTCGAGCAGGAAGTGATCCCCCTGCGGGGTCAGGCTCAGCTTGTCGATCCCCACCTTGTGGCGGGCGGCGGCGATGGCCGCCTCATCGGGCCGCTTGACCGGCCGTTTGTCCGGGCCAAAGCCCCACAGATTGACCAGTGGCCCCACGGTCACATCCAGCTTGCCGTTGGTCAGCTTCCCGGCATCCATCCCCTGCTGGACTATGATGGCCATGGCGGGCGGGATGGCAAACGGGGTGTTGGCGGGCCCCTGATTGAAACGGGAGATGAGCGAGCCCGGATCGTAGGTGGAGATCTCCTTGTTCATCCGGGCCAGCAGTCTTTCTACGTCGCTTTTGAGGGCGGGCTCTCCACCGGGGTAGCTATCGCTCAGGGTCACCACATAGTAGGTGCCCATGGTCTTGCCCTGAATACGGGTCTGGGCAGGCGGGGTGGGCTGGCAGCCGGCCAGCGCCAGCAGCAGGGTCAGCAGCAGGCCGCGCAGGGCCGCCACGGGGGTTATCGCAATCATCCGGCGCTCTCATCTGGAGAAGGTTCATATCGGGGCGCTAGCTTAGCCAAGGGGCGCCCGCCGGGCGAGCCCTGATAGGGGCAATCGGAGGGAAAAGAGCAGAAAAAATTAAACAGTTTTGAACCTGTGGCGGGAGCGGGTCGTATCGTCCATCCGTGAGGGAGAGAGTGGCGAGTAGAGCACCGTCTGGTGACCTGGCCCGCAGCTTTGGCCAAAAGCCATAGCCGATTGAAGACAATTGAGTAAAATGAAGGTCGATTTAGACGGCATCTTTGCGAAGCGTTCACCGCATCCGCCAAGTCGTTGCCATCCATTGCCAATCAAAGGAGAAGATGATGAAAAAGGCGATTACCCTGCTGTTTCTGAGTACCCTGGCTGCCCCCGTGCTGGCGGATGAGTGTGCACTGGTCATCGAAGGCAATGATGCCATGCAGTACAACCTCAAAGAGATGAGCGTGCCGGCCACCTGCAAGGAGGTGACGGTCACCCTGAACCACACCGGCAAGCTGCCCGTGACCGCCATGGGTCACAACTGGGTGCTGGCCAGCACCGCCGACTATCAGACAGTGGCGACTGCCGGGATGAGCGCCGGGGCCGAGAACGGCTATCTGCCCAAGGATGATCCCCGTGTGCTGGCTCACACCAAGCTGATCGGCGGCGGCGAGAGCAGCAGCGTGACCTTCAAGACCGACGGTCTGGCGGGCAAGGATCTCACCTTCTTCTGCTCCTTCCCCGGCCACTTCGCCATGATGAAGGGCTCCTTCAAGGTCAACTAAGGTGCTGACCGGCACGAGCCGGTTGCCTCAATAGCAAAAGCCGGGATTTCCCGGCTTTTTCATCTCTGCTGTTTGTGTGTGGCGTGGCATGACTGCACACCGCCGACTTTTGCGCTATTTGGCCTGCAGGGTAAAGAAGGCGATGGCGGTCTTCTTCTGGCATTCGAAGTGAATGCTCTCTTCCCCGGTCACCACAAGCGTCTCGTTGATGGCCACCTCTTTGCCCTGCACGGCCAGCTGGCCGCTCAGCAGGTGACAGAGGTAGGTCTTCTCTGGCTCGAGGGTAAGGGTCAGCGGGAAGGGGAGGTTCAGCACCCGCACGTTGGCGCTGATGCGATCCGGATGGTAGATAAGCCCGAGATCGGTCACCTCTTTTTTCAGCAACTCGCAGTGGGTCTCCTCATCGCCGCTAAAGTGCGCCGCCTCGAAGGTGGCGTAGGGGTGGCCGTTGAGCACAAAGCCTGCCCCGCTCACCGGCAGCAAAATGCGCTGATAGCCAGGAAAGGGGGAGAAGGGGCCCGCGCTCTTGATGGGGGCCGAGCTCAGTCGATAGTCAAAGTCGAGTTTGGCAAGGCTGCTCCCCTTGGGGGAGATGAGGATCTGGCTGGTGGTGCCCTGCTGGTTTTTCCAGGGCATCTTCTGGTGGTCAGACTCTTTAATCAGGGTGATCACGGGCACTTCCTCACGATAAAAAAACGCAGGGAGCCGGGGACATCTGTCCCGGCTCCCTGATAGAGATTGGCGATGGTAAAGGCGATCAGCCCTGACCATCCAGCGCAGCCAGCCGCGTTTCCATGGCGGCGAGACGGCTCTTGAGCTCGCTCACTTCCAGCTCCAGCTCGCTCAGACGGTCGGCGGCAGGGGAGGCATAGGCCGCTGCGGGGGCTGCATCCATCATCGCCTGAATATCCACCTCCCCGCTAAACAGGTGGGCGTAGCGGGATTCGCGCTTGCCCGGCTCGCGCGGCAGCTTGACCACGTAGGGGCCACGTTCGATGAGCTGGGTCAGCACCGCATCCACCTCGGTGACATCATCGAAGCTGCAGAGGCGGTTGGTGCGCGAGCGCAGCTCCCCCGGGGTTTGCGGGCCGCGCAGCAGCAGTTCGCAGACGATGCCGAGCTCCTGGGCACTGAATTTCAGCTCGCCAAATTCGGTGTTGCAGAACCTGTGCTGGTAGCGGGGCACCCGGGCGTTGAAGCCTGCAGTGTTGACCACCAGCCGCTTGCGGATCAGCTCGTCTACCACGGCGCGGATATCGAGCTCGGAGAGCTCCAGCACCGGCTCGCGGTTGCTCTTCTGGTTGCAAGCGTTGACCAGTGCATTAAGGGAGAGGGGATATTGATCCGGGGTGCAGATCTCTTTTTCAATCAGACAGCCGATGACGCGGGCTTCCAGTGGGCCAAGTACTAACTCCATTTCCTACTCCCTTCCAAATCGAGACATCAAGAGCCCCTATCTTAGTCATGGTCCGCGCCGCGTCTAGCGTTGCGCGCCATTTTTGCGAGCTGATCAGGGGGTTGGCGAAAGGCTCGCCAACGCTACAGACCTCCGCTTTTTATCGCTGCCCCTGATAGAAGCGCGCCTTATTGGCATACATGGCATCGTCAGCCACCCGGCTCAGCTCCGCCAGGGGGGTCTGGTCGCTGCTGCTCCAGCCGATGGCAAAACGCAGCGGGAAGCTGTGCTCCCCATGTTGCACGATGGCGTGCTGCTGGCTTGCCTCAAGTCTACCTGCCAGCAGCTGGCTGGCGAGGTGGTCCGCCTCCGCCAGCAGGACGAACTCGTCGCCGCCGATGCGGAAAATCTTCTCATCCTGACGGCAGAGGGTGCGCAGCTGGCGAGCCATCTGGATTAGCAGGGCGTCGCCCGCCTCGTGCCCATACTGGTCGTTGGTGCGCTTGAGGCCGTTGAGGTCGAGCATGAAGAGGGCGAGGTGACGCTCCGGATGGCGCGCCAGCACCGCCTGATAGTGGTGTAAGGCCTCTTCGAACGCCTGCCGGTTGGGCAGCCCGGTGAGGTTGTCGGTGCGGGCGACCCGCGCCAGCTCGTCGGTGAAGAGGCGCCCCTCGATGCCCACCGCCAACTGCTTGGCAAACAGCCGCAAGATGGCCCTGTCTTCGGACTCCAGCCCTTCTGCGCTCACCATCAGATAACCAAACAGCACGCCACTTTGGCTACCGGGCAGAGTCATGATCTTCCAGAGTGCGTTATCCCACTGGCATTCGGAGTGTTTGACCTCCTCATCCATCAGTTGAGCCAGTTTCTCCTGCAGGGCATCCCGCAAGGGGGCATCGACCCCCTGGGTCAGGAAGTAGTGAGGCTGCCCGTCTCGGCGGATCACCAGTCCCCAGCGGTGGCCAGGATAGAGCTGCGAGAGCTGCAGCAGGGCGGAGCTGGCCAGCTCGGCAATATCGATATCCAGCTGCTGGTGCAGACCGAACTGCAACCAGGATTGCAGGATATGGCGGCTGCGCTCCTCCCGGCTCAGGGCCGAGCGCAGGGCGGTCGTTTGCGAGGCAACCTCTTGCTCCAGTTCGTCGTTGAAGCCGAGCAGCCGCTGGTTGAAGGCCTCTTTCTCGCTATTGGCCTGCTGCAGCTGTTCATTTTGTTGATAGAGCGCCCGCACCTGATCCGAGATGGTACTGGCCATCTCCTGTAGCAACTGGCGCACCTCGTCGTACTCCACAAAGCGCAGCGGCGCCTGCCGTTGCTGGTAATTTCCCTTGCCATAGCTGCGCACCAGCGCGGCCAGCGAGCGCAGCGGTCGGGTGAGCCAGCGGGTGAGCCAGACGCAGCCGATGGCTACCAGCAGCAACATGACGGCGATGCTGACGGTCAGCAGCTGTTGGGATTTGTTGAGCTCGCTGACCCTGTCATTGCTGTAGCTGTAGAGGGTGATGGTGGGGGTGATCTCCTGCTCCAGTTGGGGCCAGCCAATGGCCAGGGGCTGCGCCAACTTGCTTGGCTCCCTGTCATCCATGGCGTTGGCGTTCTGGTGAGCCCCTTCGTAAAGACGGTTCTCGCCCTGGGAGATCACCAGATATTCGCTTCCCTTGAGATAGGGTTCCAGCAACTGGGCCATCTGCCGCCAGGGGAGAATGGCCATCACGAAGCCGGAAGGGGTCTGCATCACCCCTGCTCGCTGGTGGTTGCGATAGATGGGGGCCACCAGCGCCAGCCCGCCGCTGCGGTTTTGCTCCATGTCGTCGACCAGCACGGGATCATCGACGGGCAGCAGCAGATGCTTGCCCTGTTTCGCCTCGCGGGTCTTGCCCCAGGCCATCAGCTGCGGCATCAGGTCGCTCGACTCGAGGTGGGAGGCCTGGCCATTGATGTACTCCACCACCAACCCCTTGTCATCGATGAGGTAGGCCGAGGTGAGCAGGCTGTTGGATTTGACAAAGGTGGCCAGCGCCAGCCGGGCATGGCTGGAGAAGAGAAAATTGTCGAGGGCCTGATGGAGCACCCGATCCTGACTGAGTTGATTGATCTGGGTGCCGATCAGTTCGCTGCGAAAGCGGGCCTCGCGGGTCATGCTGGTGAGGGCCCGCTCCAGCTGTGACTGCTCGCTCTGGGCGATGATCTGGTGCTGGCGGATCAGCAGCACAGTGCTGGCCAGCAGTGCCGGCAGCAAGGCGACGGTGAACAGGATGATGATGAGGGTCGGGCCGAGCCGAAAGGTGCGATGTTTCATGGTGTTTTGACCTGCCGGTACTGCTGATCAGCCAACTGCTGCATATAGCGGGCGGTGTCGGCGGCACTGATCCCCTCTTTAAAGCGCTCGAACCCTTTCTCCATCGCTTGCCAGGCGATGGACATGGCGCTGTCGGAGGGCATGGGGGTACTGAGGGTGAACTGCTCCAGCAGCACTTTTTCCTGAGGCGTGGGACGGCGGCTGATGGCGGTAAAAGCCTGCTGATTGACCGGCAGCAGCGTCCCCTGATGATAGATGAACTGCTGAATATCCTGACGCTGGATAAAGGCCATCAGCGCCTTGATGACGGGTTGCCGATCCTCATCATCCATCGCCCAGCGGGAGGCTCCCATCACGTAGGCGCCGCTCATGGAGTGCATGGGATGGCTTTGCCAGCGGGGCAGCAGGGCGACCCCCAGCTTATCCCCCATGTTCTTCACCAGGTCATTGAACGCCCAGTCCCCATTGATGAGGTAGGCGCTCTTGCCCTCATTGAAGCGGGTGAGGGCGGTGTCATAGTCGCACTCGGGATCGACCCACTGTTCGCTGGCGACGGTGCGGTAGGCCTCCAGTGCCTGCACCATGGCCGGGCTGTCGAGGGTGATGTGCCCTTCGGTCACCGGCGAACCGCCAAAGGTGTGTAAAAAGGCGGCGAAGTAGTACATGTCGTGATAGGGCCAGCTGACGGGGTAGACCCCCTTGGCCTTGAGGGCCGGGGTGATAGCTGTCAGTTGCTGCCATTGGGTCACAGGAGTCGAGACCAGCGCCTTGTTGTAAAACAGCATCAGATGGTTGCCCTGCATCATGGGCATGCCCCAGTGTTGCCTATCCAGGGTGACATAACGCAAGGCGCTGGCCATCAGCGCGGGGGAAAACCACTCGGCCGGGAGGGGAGCGAGGGTCATCTGGCGATAGAGGCCGATAAAATCGGAGGGGATCAGCATCAGATCGGGCAGCCCCCTGGCCTGAGCTGCCAGCAGGAGATCCGCCTTGATCTTGCCCGGCTCAATCTGGGTGACCCGCACTCTGTGGTTCCCCTCCTGATTGAAGCGGGCGATCACGTCGTCGATCACATAACCGGCTTGCTGGGAGTGCCACAGCTCCAGTTCAGGCTCCTGAGCCTGCAGGGGGTGGCTCAATGCGAACAGGCAAAGCAGCAAGAGATGATAAAAAGATCGTTTTCTGCTCATGTTATCATCACCGTTATTCCCTGAATTCCAAGGGAAAAATGTAACAAACTACCGACAAGATCGGTAGGCTCGGGTGTCAACTAATTGACTGAAACAACAAAAAGCCCGGCGCGTGGGCCGGGCTGGGGGATAAATTGCTTATCCGCATATTCTTCGAGGCATCTATTGTGGATGTTGTTTGAGGATGTCGTATATCTCCTCTTTCAGTTTGAGTTTCTGTTTTTTCAGATCTCTCACCTCGGCGCTATAGTCGCTGGCGTGATGCTTTTCCAACTTTCTAATCTCCGCATCCAGGTCGTTGTGCAAGTCAAACTTCTTCTGGAAATGGACATCACTGCTCTTCAGTTTCGAGATGAGTTCTCTGTACTCTGGGAACATGTAATGGAGCCTCCTTGGTTTCGTTTGATTGTGCCTGTAAGACCAAAGCTACCCCTTAGTGCCGGGGATAAATGTGATCCTGATCGGATTTGGGGGCAATGATTTGGAGTATTCGGCGGGATATTTATAACTTGTTGAATTAAAACAAGATAAGTGATTTATCAATCTGAATGGTGAGCCAAACTGTGCGACAAGTCACAACAGGGGCAGTGTTGGCGTGAGGGTGCAGGATCAAAAAAGGGGCCGAGTGGCCCCTTTTTATGGATGCAGGCAACGTTACTCTTTCTCTTCGTCCGCCTGCTCTTTTTTCTTTTTCTTCTCGGGCAGCGGCTTGCCGTCGCGGTGGATCACCTTGCCCGCCTCAAAGCCAATCTGGGCGGCCAGCTCCTCCAGATCCGCCGACTTGGCCTGATCCCCGATGGCGTAGCGATAATTGGCGATGGAGAGTTTGTCAGCCACCGGCGTGCCCGGGACGATAGGCTCGCGCCAGCCCTGGCCGATGTGGGCCACCAGGGTGCCGTTCATCAACAGCTCGCCGACGATCTCCTGGGTCGGATTGCCCTTGCCGTAGGTGAGACCCTGGGGGTGCTTCTTGCCGACCAGCGGCTCGTTGCTGGCGGGGATCAGCTTGGTGCGGATCAGCCACTTGGGCTTTTTGGTGTTGCCTACCGCCTTGCCGGTTTGGTACTCGTTGATCTTGATGGTCTTGATCATCTGGGCCATGAAGTCCTTGGTCAGCGCCTTCTGGGCATCGCTGGTTTCATCGATGGCGATGGGGGCCACATACCAGGTCTGGGTGGCTTGAGCCTTGGGAGCGGCAGGGGCAGTTTGCGCCATGGCCAGGGGGCTGAGCAGGATGGCAGCCAGCAAGAGTCCTATCTTCTTCATTGTGATTCCGCTTTTGTTTCAACAAGAATTTTGTTTTGCCAGCGACGACTGCGCCAGCGCCAGAACATGGCCAGACCGCGCACCCACTCGTCGCAGGCCAGCGCCAGCCAGATACCGACCAGTCCATAACCCTGCATGATACCGAGGAAATAGGAGAGTGGCACGGCAATTCCCCACATGGATAGCAACGCCATGTAGAGGGGGAAACGGGCATCCCCGGTGGCCCGCAGGGCGTTGATCACCACCAGATTGAAGGTGCGGCCGGGTTCGAGGATAAGGCTGATAAGAAACAGTTGCGCCACCTGGGTGATGATGTCGGCATCATCGGTAAAGAGGCTGATGATGGTACGGCCATTGAGGGCAGCCGCCACGGCGATGACGCAGGTGACTGCCAGCCCGAGCTTGAGGCTCTTGAGCAGCTGTTGATAGGCGCGTTCGAACTGTCTGGCACCTGCCAGATGACCGATGATGATCTCGTTGCCAAGGCCGATGGAGAGGCCAAACAGCAGGATAAACAGGCAGATCTGGAAGAAGTAAGATTGGGTCGCCAGCGCCTTGTCCCCCAGCAGTCCGACAAAGGCTGTCACCACCATAAACTGCAGCATCCAGGAGAGGTTCTCCCCTGCAGCAGGCAGGCCGATATGGAGCACCTTGCCCAGCATCTCCCGGCTGGGGTGGACGATATCGCGCACCACCAGGCGAATGCCGGTTTTGCGGGCTACCAGCCACACCAGCAGCACCACGCCCACCAGACGCCCGGCAACTGTGCTGATGGCGACACCGGCGACGCCAAGCTGGGGCAGGCCGAACCAGCCGTAGAGCAGCAGCAGGTTGCCGACGAAGGTGATGAGGTTGACGATGAGGGTCACATACATCGCCTGACGGGTGTGGCCGTGAGCGCGCAGGGTAGCCGCCAGACAGAGCGCTGCGGCCTCAGGCAGCAGGCAGAGACCGATGATCTGCAAGTAAAGCGTCCCGTCGCTCATCAGATTGGCGGGCAGGTTCATCAGCGCCAGCATGGTGCTGGCCCCCGCCATCACGCCGATGGCGGCCACCAGACCGATCAGCAGGTTGAAGCCGATAGCGGTGTGGATCACCACCCGACTCTTCTCCCGATCGCCGGCCCCCAGATACTGGGTGATCACCACGCTGGTACCGATACTGACGAAGCTGAACAATGTGATGGCGAGATCGAACACCTGATTGCCGACCGCCAGCGCCGCCACTCCCTGATAGGAGACGTGACCCACCATGAAGGTATTGAGGGCGCCGGTCAGAAAGTGCAGGGCGAGATCGATAAAGAGCGGCCAGGTCAGCGCAAAGAGGGTGCCCGGGCCTGCGTGGGATTGAGATTGCATGGCATGTCCAACAGCTGGGAGGGCACGGGGGAGTGCCCTCTGGGGGCGCATTTAACACCAAGGCCAAGGCCGGTGCAATCCTTGTGCAGGATTGCACCGGCCAGGGGCGCAGGCCAAGGGATCAGGCAGGCGTGGCGCCCGCCTCCTGTTCGCTTGGCAAGGTGAGGCGCGCCGAGTCGGGCAGGGCATCATCCTGCGGCCAGTTGGAGCGGATGGCATCTGTGGTGCTCTCCACCACCGCATCATCCTTGAACACCGGCTCGCGATAGCAGCGGGTCAGGCGCAGCGCCTGATACATATCGGGGCAGAGGATGATCCCCTCATCGCCTACCCGCACGCCCGCCTGCTTTAACCAGTGAGTCATCTGACCGTGGCGACCCGCCATCACCATATGGATGCCGCGCCGTTTCAGCTCTTTGTGCAGCTCTCCCACCATGCTCATCACGCTGATGTCCTGATGGGTGAAGCAGGCGACTGCATCGATCACCAGACACTTGGGGGCTCGGGGATCCTGCACCAGCAGGGCCAGCACCCGCCGCTTGAAATAGGGGGCATTGAAGTAGGTGAGCGGTGAGTTGAAGCGATAGACCAGAATACCCGGGATCGCCTTGGCCTGTTCGTTGTCCCCCAGTGTACGTACTACCCCCTCGTCATCCATGCCAAGCAGCTGGTCGGTGGGGCGCATCACATTGCGCAGGAACTGGAACAGCCCCAGCAACACGGCGAGGGTGATCCCCGGGATCACCCCCATGGTGAGCACGCTGATAAAGGTGACCAGCGCCAGCCAGAAGGCGGAGCGATCGGAGTGGCGCAGGGCCCAAAGACCGCGAAAATCGGTGAGCGACAGGGAGGCCATCACCAGCACCACCCCGAGGGCGGCGGTGGGAATATATTTGAGCGGCGCCGTCAGATAGAAGGTGATGAGGGCTATCACCGCCGCAGCGATGATGGAGACCAGCTGGCTCTTGCCGCCGTTGGCGTCGTTGACCGCGGTGCGTGAATCCGCGCCGCTGATGGCAAAACCCTGTGAGACCGCGGAGGCGAGGTTCGCCATACCGAGGGCCCGAAACTCCTTGTCCGCGTCTATCTCATAACCGTTTTTGGCGGCAAAGCTGCGGGCGGTCAGCATCATGGAGACGAAGCTCACCATGGCGAGGTTAAGGGCTGGCAGCACCAGCTCCCGCATCAGGCCGGGGGGAAATTCCGGCATCTGGAAGGCGGGCAGGCCGGAGCCCACCGTCCCCAGGGTGGCGATATCAAACTGGCCGAGATTAAAGCCCCACACCAGCGCAGCGGTCACCACCATGGCCACCATGGAGGAGGGCCATGCCGGTTTGTAGCGCTTGGCCAGCAGCAGGGTGAGCAGAGCCACCAGACTCATGGCCAGGGTCGGCAGATGGGTCTGGGTGATATAGGTGGCCCCGCTGGCGATCCGCTCGATGAGGTAACGTTCGCTGAAAGTGAAGCCGAAGATCTTGGAGAGCTGGCCCACCATGATGGTGATGGCCACACCATTGAGCAGCCCCATCAGGATGGGTCGGGAGAGAAAGTCCGCCAGCACTCCCAGCTTGAAGCGGCTGGCAATCAGGCACCAGAAGCCGGTCATGGCGGTCATGGTCATCACCAGTTGCCAGTGACGGGTGGGGTCGCCTGCGGCCAGCGGCGTCACCACGGCGGCAATGACCGCGCAGGTGGCGGCATCGGGGCCGACAATCAGCTGGCGGGAGGTGCCAAACAGGGCGTAGACCAGCATGGGCAGGATGCAGGAGTAGAGACCGACGATGGCACCCACCCCGGCAAGCTCGGCATAGGCGATGGCGACGGGCAGCGCCACGGCCGCCACCGAGAGTCCGGCGCGAAGATCTGGCATCAACCAGGCGCGCTGGTAATGCAGCAGGGCGGCGAGGCCCGGTAGCCAGCGTTCGAGAGAGAAGAAGTCGCGCATTATTTAACCCATTGAGTTACAACCAGCTTTTCCCCTAGTGTGCCCAAGGTTATCGAAAGATTGCAATCAGGTTATGGCCAGTTTACCTGAAGGTCAGGCCAGATAGCCTGCCAGCGTTTCTCCTTGATGCGCTGGGTAAAAATCTGTTTGTCCTGACGACATCTGGGGTTGGCACTCACTTGCAGCGACCAGTTGATGGTAAAGCCGTAGGGGGCAAGCCACTCGAACTCGCCATCTCGGGTGAGGCGCACGCCGATGCAGGTGGGCACTTCGACCCAGTGGCTGAGCGCCTCAAGGCTGCTGGCAAACGGCGCCACCAGCTGCCGCGTGTGCATGCGGGCCTGATTGCGCACTTCCCACTGCTGACCTGGCAGCCGCTTTGCCAGCCAGGTTTCATGCGCCGTCTCGGCCAGCCCTTGCGGATCGGTTTTATCGAGATAGATAAGGTCGATATCGTTGAGCGGGGTGGGCACCGCCTTGTGGTGAAGGTGATCCCAGATGAGATTGCGGATAAAGCCTGCTCCCAGCGCCCAGTCGGGCAGATTGAGCTCGGCCGCGGCTTGCAGGCAGGCCATCCGCTGCGGATCGGCCCGCAGCAGGGCTTCTGTTTTGGCTTGGAATTGCTGTTCGAGGGCGGAGTTCAGAGGTTCAGTTGTTGGCATTGCGGCGTAACCAGACATCAATGTAGCGGCAGCTCGGCACTATAGTGAGCCCCTCCGCCTGAGTCCAGTTGAAGAAGGCGCGCGCCAGCTGATCGGCAATCCCCTGCACCCGCAGCTCGGGGGGTACGAAGGTGCTGTAGGCGTCGATGGTCTTGGCATCGAGCCGCCGGTAGCGCAGTCTCGACTCTTTCCCCTCCACCATACAGATGAACTGTTGCTGGTTGGCCTGATGGATGATGTCGCTCATGGTGGGCACCTCTGGCATAAAGTTGAGTCTCTCGGCACAACATAACTGTTAGCCAAGGTATAGAACAGATAATGAGAGCCCGTGGTCAATATCATCCCCCTTTGACAGGGGGCACATCGATATCGCGATGCAGATCAAGGTGCCCGATGGTGAGTCGGGCACCGCGTTAGTGTCAACACAAGAGTGTTAGCAAAGAGGTCGGGATCAGGCCCAGGCTCGCTCCAGCAGGGTGAGTAACTGCTCACGGTCGGCATCTTTGCGATTGAACAGCAGGGCACCGTCGTTGATCGCCAGATCGCGGATCTCGGTCAGTAGCGAGCGATCGCTTACCCCTGCCTCGCTCATGGTGCGCGGCAGCTTGACCGCTTGCCACAAGGTGTCGCGCAGGGTGCGAATGGCTGTGATGGTTGCCTCTGCTCGCTGATGGGCCGGGGTGGCAGCAAAGCGCTCTGCCCCCACCAGCGGCAACAGCAGCCGGGCCAACTCGCTATCCACCTCGGGGCGGTTGTAGTCGAGCACGGTCGGCAAAAAGAGGTTCATGCACAGCCCGTGGGGCAGATGGCAGCGGGCTCCCAGACTGTGGCCGAGGGCGTGCACCAGCCCCACCATGGAGTTGGAGAATGCCATGCCAGCCAGCGTGGAGCCTTCCGCCAGTTGCAGCCGCAGCTGTTTGTTTTGCGGGTCGTGGATGATTTGCGGCAGGGCGCTGGCGATCTTCTCCACCGCCATCAGGGCCAGTGCATCGCTCACCGGGTTCTTGGCGGTACCGATAAAGGCCTCGATGGCGTGGGTCATGGCGTCCATGGCGGTAGCGGCGGTGATATTGAGGGGCAGTCCCTGGGTCAGGCGCGGGTCGAGCACCGCCAGCTGGGGCAGCAGGAAGGGGGAGGTGAAGGGCACCTTGCGCCCGCTCGCCTCATCCTTGATCACTGCAACCAATGTCACTTCTGATCCTGTGCCCGCCGTGGTGGGCACCACCGCCAGCGGCTTGAGGGGACGGGTCAGGCAACCGGCGCCCGAGTAGTCGAGCAGGTGTTCACCCCCCATGGAAGTGAGAATGTTGACCGCCTTGGCGGTGTCGATGACCGAGCCGCCCCCCAGTGCCACCAGACTGTCGCAGTCGAGCTCGCGATAGCGTTTGGCGATCCGCTCCACCACGGCGGTGGAAGAGTCGGCCGGGATCTCGTCCCAGATGGCGGCGACCGGCAGCTCCCCCTCGGCCAGCACATTGGCCAGCAGGGTGGCAAGGCCGGTAGCATTGACCCCCTTGTCGGTCAGCAGCAGCGGGCGGCGGGCCCCGAGGCTGGCCAGCTCGCTGGCCAGTTGCTCCAGCGCCTGTTCACCGGCCAGCAGTTTGACCGGGCAGAAAAAATCGTAATAGCGGCTCATTTCAAGGCTCCTTGCGCGTTAGCCGGTCACCAGACCCAGATAGATGTTGCAGGCCCGGCCGATCTTGTTGGTCGGGGCTGGATAGTGGCGCAGCAGAGGCCGCGCGATAAAGGCGGGCAGGATCAGGGACTGCAACTGCTCAAGCCCCCGTACCAGATGCATGGCAACGGTCAGGTCTCCCTCCACCAGCAGCCGGTTTTCACTGAACGCCTGATTGACCCCGAGCCGAAAGCTCAGGGCGCGAAAGGCGATATTGGGGTGCTTGAAGCGCACCCGCAGCGGATGGATGGTGGCATGGGGGGCGACTGGCGCACCGGGATACCAGCGCCCACCCTGCTTGTGCATGTTCATGGCGTATCCGATGCCGCCTACTTCGAGGCGGATTGCCAGCCCGTCCGGCAACGGCGCCAATTCGCGGCGTACCGCCTCATCGGTGCGGGCGGCGCGGCAGAGGGTACGACCCACCATCCAGAGCAGTGTGGTGATCCAGAGGCGGCGGCCAAGTGCGGCCAGAGATTCAACGGTCGGAGTTGTCATAGGGGTTGGCTCCTGAGATGGCTGACCAGAAGAGGGCAAAGGCACTGGCTTGCCAGTAGTCGTCCTCTCCCAGCTCCGGTTGATCGACAAACAGTGATGCGCAGGCGAGGAACTGGCCCTGACACACCTCCAGCAACAGTGGTGCGGGAGCCTGCATCAGCTCGCCGCTGGCCTGCCCCTTTGCCAGCAGGGCAGGCAGAAAGCGCAGGGCATCGTTCAGGATCTGGCTGCGGGCCGGTCTGGCCAGCAGCGGGGAGTGAAAGAAGCCGAGCACGAATTTGAGCTCATTGGGATGCGCCAGCATCCATCTCATCGCCAGCTGCCAGTAGTGGCGGGTCTGGTCGTACAGCGGCAGGGTGGGATCTGCTTCATGGATGGCGCTCCCCATCCGGGTTTTCACATCCTGATAGAGGGCGAGGATCAGCGCCTCCTTGCTCGGAAAGTGGTGGAACAGAGTGCCGTTGGCCACCCCGGCTGCCTTGGCGATTCGAGCTGTGGCAGCCCCCTGCAGGCCATCTTCGGCGCAGAGGGCGAGGGCGGCATCCAGGATCTGGCGGCGCTTGTCGGTCATGGTTTGTGGCTGCGGGATAGCCTGGTTCATGGTCATCTCCATCAGCGCAGGAAGAAGGCCATCATCAGCTTCTGGATCCAGCTGTGGTAGGGGGGATGGATCAGGGAGCCGGTGGTGAACTTGCCGCGGGTCAGCACGGTTTTCGCCTTGGAGAAGGTGAGGAACCCCTCGTGGCCGTGGTAGTGGCCCATGCCGGAGGCGCCGATGCCGCCGAACGGCACATCGTCGGCCGCCACCTGAAACAGGCTCTCGTTGATCGCCATGCCGCCGGAGTGGGTCTCCCGGGTCACCCGTGCCTGCAACTCGGGATCGAAGCTCATCAGATAGAGGGCCAGCGGGCGGGGCCGCTCAGCCACATAGGCGAGCGCCTCCTCCAGGGTGTCGTAGGGAATGAGCGGCAGCAGCGGGCCAAAGATCTCCTGCTGCATCACCTGACACTGGCCCGGCACTCCGGTCAGCAGGTGGGGCGCCAGCAGGCGGCGCTGATCGTCGCGGACCGGGCTGCCACAGGGGTGGAGCTGGGCACCCGCCTGCTCGGCTTCATCCAGCCAGCTGACGAGACGTTGATACTGGCGGTCGTTGATGATGGCGCCGTAGTCAGCGCTATTGAGCCCCTGCGGGTAGAGCTTGCTGAAGTGGCGGCGATAGGCGGCGATAAAGTTATCCACCTCGCTACGGGGCAGCAGCACATAGTCGGGGGCGACGCAGATCTGCCCGGCGTTGAGGCTCTTGCCGAAGATCATCCGCTCGACCGCGGTGGCGACCGGCATGTCGGGGGTGATGAGACAGGGGCTCTTGCCACCCAGCTCAAGGGTGAGGGGGGTGAGCTGGGGCGCGGCGGCAGCCATCACCAGCTTGCCCACCATGGTGGAGCCGGTAAAGAGCAGGTGATCGAACGGCAGTGAGCTGAACGCCGCCGCCATCTGGGCATCCCCCTCGATGATGGCGATCTCGTTTTCGTCAAACACGCTGGTGAGCATGGTGCGCAGCACGGCATTGGTATGGGGGGTGAACTCGGAGAGTTTCAGCATCGCCCGGTTGCCCGCCGCGATGGCGGTGATAAGGGGGCCAAGGCTCAGCATCACCGGAAAGTTCCACGGCACGATAATGCCGACTACCCCGAGTGGCTGGAAGTGCACCTCTACTTTGGCGGGGGCCAGCAGCAGGCCGGTGTGGCGGCGGTGGGGCTGCATCCAGCGTTTGAGCCGCTTCTGGGTGTAGTTGATCTGCATGATGCAGGGCAGCACATCGGCAATCAGGCTGTCGTAGTGGCTGCGCTGGCCATAATCTGCTGCCAGCGCCTTGCACAGCTGCCCCTTGTGGGCGAGCAATGCCTGTTTGAGTTTGGTCAGCTGCGCCCGGCGCTCGGCCAGGGTTGGCATGGGGTGAGCCAGACTCGCCCGCTTGAGCCGCGCCAGCTGATCCGGCAGGGACAATTTGATGGCGAGGATATCCTCAGGAGTGTGTTGAAGCTGCGCCGCACCCATGTTGTTCTCCGCATGAAAAATGACCGACTGATTAGTCGGTCTACATGTACAGGATCTTTAGCAGCAACCAATTGAAATAGATATAAAAATGGCTTCGATTGTGATCTGATTTTATCGCCAAACAAAACCGCCACGCACGAAGCCATGACCATTATCGATGCCAACCACTATCTTGAGCAACTTCTCTCTCCTGCCGAACTCGACCGCATTGCCCGTGACTGCCAATTTTGCTTGCGCAAACGAGCCATTACGCCTGCCATGCTGGTGACTGCACTCTTGCGGGCACTTGGCTGCGACCAGGTCGATGGTATCGCTGGATTGCACCATCATTTCAATGCCTTGCAACTGGTTGATGCCCATCAGGTTTCCTACAAGCCCTTTCACAACCAGTTGCGCAAAGCGTCGTTCGCCCTGTTCATGAAGGCGCTGGTTGAACGGGCTATCGCCTTGCGTATCGGCCAACAGATGAAGACTGCATCCCTTGGCGCATTCAAACAGGTGTTGTTGCAGGATGGTACTTCCTTTGCCGTCCACAAAAGCCTGGCCGAAGTGTTTCCGGGAAGGTTCAAGACCATTAGCCCGGCGGCAATCGAGTGTCATATGCTCATGTCTCTATTGGAGCAAAGTCCAGTTTGCATGCAGGTCTCTGCCGATACGGCGTCAGAGCGCCAGTTCCTGCCTGAGCCCGAGCGGCTCAATAACAGCCTGCTGTTGGCGGACGCGGGTTACATCGATATGGCCTACTTTGCGAAACTAAACGAGGCGGGCGGTTTCTATCTGGTCAGGGGTAGTAAGAGCCTGAACCCGAAGATTATCCGGGCATGGCGCGGTGACGAACGGGAAGTGCCGAAGCTGGCGGGCCTGTCACTCAAGGATGCTGGACGGCGGCACTGTCGGGCAGAGGTACTGGATATGGTGGTGAAATCGGGCAAGTTCGAGTATCGGCTGATCCGACGCTGGTTTGCCGAGGAGAAACGGTTCTGTATCTGGATGACCAATCTGCCACGAGAGGCATGGCCAGCAGAGCGGGTGATGAGCCTGTACCGCTGTCGTTGGCAGGTGGAGCTGCTGTTTAAGGAGTGGAAGTCGCACAACCGGCTCAAGGGCTTTGTGACAGGTCAGAAAGCCATTGCCGAGGGGCTGGTGTGGGCCAGCCTGTTGTCGCTGGTGATGAAAAGACGGGTAGCTCAGACGCTGATGGGGGACGGTTTATCCACACTGAAAGCGGCGAAAAATAGCGGAACCTGGTGGTTCCCGTTATTGGAAGCGGTGGCTCATCGGGTGTTGGTGGAAATAAGAGAGCGTCTGGAATGGGCTGCCGTTTACTTGGCGAAAAATGCCCGTCGAACCAAGCAGCGAAAATCGATACAGAACAGGACCTTAGAAGGAATTTCAAATGAAGTGTTTTCTTAAGGTCCTGTATATG
>NZ_JBFODS010000081.1:0-11460 GCF_040908445.1 Aeromonas sp. R10-2
TCGGCAGTAAATGAGCGACGTAATCTTGTCATTGAACACCTCAGGTCATGGTGGCGTGTACCACCTAAAATGGTGTCCGGGATGATTAGACCACTACAGTCAGCTTAAAAGTCAGCGAGTAATCGCGCTGTGTCCGTTTCACACCTTGTCCCATCGGGTTCTCCATTTATTGTGTAAACCATATTCAGGACGGGACAGCAGAGATAAAAAAGCCAGCCGAGTGTTCGGCTGGCTTTTTGCTATCAGTGGCAGGTGGGGGATTAACCGACCAGCTGATAGAGGATGGCGGAGATGGCGATCATCCCCATCACAGCGACAAATACGTTGCTGATATGGCCCTGATACTTCGCCATGGCCGGTACGCGCTTGATGGCGTACATCGGCATGATGAACAGGATGGTAGCGATGATCGGGCCGCCCAAGGATTCAATCATGCCCAGGATGGAGGGGTTGGCAATGGCAGTGCCCCACAGGGTCAGGATGAAGAAGGCGATGATGAACATCTCGACTTTCTTGGCGTTCGGCTCTTTGCCTGACTTGCGCATGTTCTGCACGATCATCCCTTTCAGACCTTCACGGGCACCCAGATAGTGGCCGAAGAAGGAGGAGACGATGGCCACGAACGCAACCAGCGGACCGAAGTAGGAGATGATGGGGCTGGCATGCTGGTTCGCCAGATAGGAGAGCACGGCGATGTTCTGGGCCTTGGCTTCTGCCAGCTGGGCCGGTGTCAGGCTCATGACGCAGGAGAAGACGAAGAACATCACGAAGCCCAGCAGCACCATGGCGGTACGCTTGAGGATGGCATCGGCTTTCTCGACAGCCTGATCACCGTGGTCGCGGCGCTGGGCCAGAGAGAAGCTGGAGATAGCCGGGCTGTGGTTGAAGGAGAAGACCAGTACCGGGATGGTCAGCCACAGGGTAGTGGCGAAATCCTTGGCAGAGGGCACTTGCTCCAGCGCCGCGCCGGTCCAGTCCGGGATCAGGTAGAGGGAGATACCGGCCAGAATGGCGATCAGCGGATAAACCAGCAGCTCGGTCACTTTCAGCATCAGCTTTTCACCGGCCAGCATCACCGACATCATGCCCATGATCAGCACGATGGAGAGGATCCAGCGCGGCGGGGCACTCATCTGCAGCTGGTTGACCATGAAGCTTTCGACGGTGTTGGTGATACCCACGCCGTAGATCAGCACGATGGGGTAGATGGCGAAGAAGTAGAGCAGGGTGATTAATTTACCAGCACCCACGCCAAAGTGTTCTTCCACCACTTCGGTGATGTCTGCGTTTGGCTTTTTGGAGGAGAGGACGAAGCGGGCCAGACCACGGTGTGCCAGATAGGTCATGGGACCTACCAGCAGCGCCATGACGACCAGCGGCCAGAAACCGCCCATACCCGCGTTGATCGGCAGGAACAGGATCCCCGCGCCAACCGCGGTCCCGAACAGACTGATGACCCAGGTAGAGTCGCGTTTTTCCCAACGAGTGGTTTGAGTAGAGCGGATCCCTTGCTCTGTTGACGCCGCAACTCCCTGCGTGCCAGTGACTGTGTTTGACATCTATCTCACCCCGAATGTGTGGTTCTTATTAAGTCGGCGCAAGGATACGGTTTTTCTAATCAAAAATGTTGATCAAATTCATCTTTACGGCACGAAAAACCGCACTTTCTTATGGAAATGTGATCAAAACAAGAAAAATTCAATTATTGTTTATCAATTGGCACGTTATTTTAGTGTTAATGATTAAATCTCGCTCAGCCAAATGTAGGTAAATTGTTATTTTGCGAGATGCTGGGCTAGCTGGTTGATCATGCTGGCGGTAGCCCCCCAGATAAAGTGCTGTTGCCAGGGGATCCAGTAGATGGTGTGTGCTTTCCCCCCTCTGGAAAGGGTCAGGGGGATGTGGTTGCGCCGATCCAGCAGATGGGTCAGCGGCACTTCGAAGGCGTGATCCACCTCATCCGGACTCAGGATAAGGGGATAGTTGCCATCGAGCAGCCCCAGCACCGGCAGTACCTCGAATCGTGACACCGTATTGAGCGGGTTGAGGGTGCCGATCACTTCGATCAGCCGGGCCGGAATGCCGAGCTCCTCTTCGGTCTCCCGCAGCGCCGTGGCAATCAGGTTCTCGTCGCCGGGATCCTGTCGCCCGCCGGGGAAGCTGATCTGCCCCCCATGATGACGCAGCTGGGGGCTGCGCCGGGTCAATAACACGCTGAGCCCCTCATCGCGCATCACCACCGGGATCAACACTGCCGCCGGACTGAGCCCGCCGATGGCGAGGCGATGGGCCGGGGCGGGTCGCTGCAACTGGAAGCGGGTCAACAGTTCGTGGCGATCCATGGCGGGGAGCTCTCCTGTGCGTTGGCCAGACAGTGGGGAGGGTTACAGCGCCGACAGCGGCGGCAGGATGCGGGCGACCTTGTCATAGGTCTCCTGATATTCGCTGTCGGCGTCGGAGTCGGCGATGATGCCGCCACCGGCCCAGCAGTGCAGGCGACCCGCTTCGGCGATCAAAGTGCGAATGCAGATGCTGGTGTCCATCCTGCCATGCTGGCTGAGATAGCCGATGCTGCCGCAATAGGCATTGCGGCGCTGGGGCTCAAGCTCTTCGATGATCTCCATAGCCCGGATTTTGGGGGCGCCAGTGATGGAGCCACCCGGGAAACAGGCGCGCAGCAGATCGACCCCTTGCCAGCGTGCATCCAGCTCACCATGGATGGTGGAGACCAGATGATGTACCGCCGGAAACGACTCCACCGCAAAGAGATGAGGCACGCTGACCGAGCCTGGCCGGCTGACCCGACCGATATCGTTGCGCAGCAGATCAACGATCATCAGATTCTCTGATCTGTCCTTGTCCGCCTGTGCCAGCTCCAGCGCGACTTGCTGATCGGTGGCCGGATCGGGGTGGCGAGGGCGAGTGCCTTTGATGGGTTTGGTTTCGATATGGCGGCCATCAAGCAGCAGGAACCGCTCGGGAGAGAGGCTCAACAGTGCGCTCTCCGGCAGGCGGATAAAGGCAGAGAAGGGGGCCTTGTTGGCGCTTGCCAGCAGGCAATAGGCCTGCCACTCATCCCCCTGATAGGGGGCGCTGAAACGCTGGGTCAGGTTGATCTGATAGCAATCACCCGCAGCGAGGTATTCCTGAATGCGGGTAAACTTTTCGCCATACTCGGCGCGGCTCATATTGCTCTGCCATGACCCCAGCAAGGTAAAAGCAGGGGCCGGGGCGGCCTGCTGCTGTTCAAGCCAGGCCAGCCGGTTGGCAAGGCCCGCTTCATCCCCCCAGTGCACCAGCTGCCAGTCGCCGGTCGCCACATTGCGCAGTAACGCCCAGTCGTAGATGCCCACCGCCATGTCGGGCACTGCGATATCGGCGGCGGCCTGCACTGGCAGTCGCTCGAAGCGGCGGCCCAGATCATAGCCAAACAGGCCGAGGGCGCCGCCAATAAAGGGCAGGTGAGTGGCGCACAGATCCAGCTCCCCCAGCAGTTGTTGCTGGGTATGGGCCAGCAGGGCGAGGGGATCTTCGCTGTGTTCGCTGATATCCGCCCCGACACGCAGAGTGGTCACCTCGCCGCGGGTTTCGAGGGTCGCCAGCGGATCGGCAGTGATGATATCAAAGCCGTTATCGGCGCCGAGTGGTCCCGCCGACTCCAGCAACATGGCCCACGGCTGATGTTGCAGGCGGGCAAAAAGCTGATGGAGTTCAGCACTATGGTCTAGATGATGGATATGAAGTGTTGGCGTCATTTTATGTTACACAGGCAACAGTTTGGTTCCCGAACCCTAGTCGGTGCTGGTGGGCAAGCGTATCATAGGTGTCGGTGACTTAAGAAAAAACTGCCGTGTCGTTCGTTTTTTGCTGGTTGATAGTTTTTAGCCAGCACGTCAGCACGGCCCATCATATGGAAGCCCTTGCCCTGCTCCGTGGCAGAGACAAGGACCAGTGAGGATGATATGAGCATTATAAAAAAACAGGATTTCATCGATTCTATCGCAGATGCCCTCCAGTACATCTCCTATTACCACCCGTTGGATTTTGTTCAGGCTGCCAAAGCGGCGTATGACCGCGAGGCCAACCCGGCCGCCAAAGATGCGCTGGCCCAGATCCTGATCAACTCCCGCATGTCCGCCGAAGGTCATCGTCCGCTCTGCCAGGACACCGGTATCGTGACCTGTTTCGTCAAGATCGGCATGCAAGTCCAGTGGGACAGCGACATGACAGTGCAGGAGATGGTGGACGAAGGGACCCGCCGTGCCTACACCAATCCTGACAACCCGCTGCGCGCATCCGTGCTGGCCGATCCGGCCGGCAGTCGCAAAAACACCAAAGACAACGCCCCTGCCGTGGTTCATATCGACATGATCCCCGGCAACAAGGTGGAAGTGAGCATCGCGGCCAAAGGCGGTGGCTCCGAGAACAAATCCAAGATGGTGATGCTCAACCCCTCTGACGATATCGTCGAGTGGGTACTGAAAACCGTGCCGACCATGGGCGCAGGCTGGTGCCCACCCGGCATGCTGGGCATCGGCATCGGTGGTACTGCCGAGAAAGCGGCGGTGCTGGCCAAAGAGGCTCTGATGGAGCATATCGACATTCAGGAGCTGATCGCCCGTGGCCCGCAAACCACCGAAGAGAAGCTGCGAGTCGAGCTCTACGACAAGGTCAACAAGCTGGGGATCGGTGCCCAGGGTCTGGGCGGCCTCACAACCGTGCTGGATGTGAAGGTGAAATCTGCGCCGACTCACGCCGCCTCCAAGCCGGTGGTGATGATCCCCAACTGCGCCGCGACCCGCCACTTTCACTTCGAGCTGGATGGTTCAGGGCCCGCCGAGCTGACCCCGCCGAAACTGAGCGACTGGCCGGAGATCACCCGTGAAGCGGGTGGCAACGTGCGCCGCGTCAACGTCGATGGCATCACCAAGGCCGAACTGGCCAGCTGGAAGAGCGGTGATACCGTGCTGCTCTCCGGCAAGATCCTCACCGGTCGCGACGCCGCCCACAAGCGTATCGCCGACATGCTGAAAAATGGCGAAGGGCTGCCTGAAGGGGTCGATTTCACCAACCGCTTTATCTATTACGTTGGCCCGGTCGATGCGGTGCGTGACGAAGTAGTTGGCCCGGCTGGCCCCACCACCTCTACCCGGATGGACAAGTTCACCGACATGATGCTGGGCGAAACCGGCCTTATCGGCATGATCGGCAAATCCGAGCGTGGCCCGAAAACTGTCGAGAGCATCAAGCAACACAAGGCCGTCTATCTGATGGCGGTCGGCGGCGCTGCCTATCTGGTGGCCAAGGCGATCAAGAAAGCCCGCGTGGTGGCATTTGCCGATCTCGGCATGGAAGCGATCTACGAGTTTGAAGTGGAAGATATGCCGGTGACCGTTGCGGTCGATTCCGAAGGCAACAATATCCACGAAACCGGCCCGGCCTACTGGTCTGCCAAGATTGCCGAGCTGGACGGCAAACTCTCCTCCTGAGTGACCGTTTCTGCTGCCGGTTAACGGCATCGGCCATGTAAACAAGGCGCGTCCATCCGGATGCGCCTTGTTGCTTTTGCTGGCCTGTTATGGGCTCAGGTTGGCCGCTTGCGGCAAGCGGATATAAAAAAGGATGGCGTGACGCCATCCTTTTTCGTTGTGCTTGTGCTCTGTCAGCAGCGCAATTGCACCTGGCTTAGGCCTTTTTCAGGTAGGCGGCCACCAGTACGATCTGCACGCCGTTGACCTTGCCTTCGATATGGAGCGGGTTGTTGGTCAGACGGATGCCCTTGACCAGGGTGCCGCGCTTGGCGGTGAAACCGGCGCCTTTCACGTCCAGATCCTTGATCAGGGTAACGGAGTCGCCCTCTTGCAGCACGGCGCCGTTGGAGTCAACGGTCGGTACGCTGTCATCATCTTCGTCAGCAATACCAGCTTCAGCCCAGGCCTTGGCTTCGTCTTCCATGTACATCATGTCCAGCAGATCCTGAGCCCACACTTCACCCTTGCCGGAGAGTGTTTTCAGCTGGCGCCATGCCATCACCTGCACCGCAGGCACCTGGCTCCACATGCTGTCGCTCAGGCAACGCCAGTGGTTGACCACCAAGGTATCAGGTTGTTCCAGCTGACCACGGCAGGTGTCACAGATAGCAACGCTGTGATCATCGTCGCTGGCGGGGGAGTGAGGCACCACGAAGGCGGTCAGCGCCTGCTCGGCGCTGCACAGTTCACACTTGGCGCCCGCGCGCGCTTGCAGAATGGCGTTGATGGTCATGTTGTTGGTCCCATAGCTAGTGTAAAGCGACCCGCGTTGGGCGGGGCGCGTGAAAGAGGGGGCGGAATATAGCATAAAACCCCGCACTTTGTCAGGTCTGCCCTGGCTCACAAGGTTGGCTGTGCTGTTGCGCGGCGCTGATCGTTTGGTATTGAGAGTGCAATTTGAAGCGGGATCGCTAGAATGAGCCTCCTTTTTGACTGCAAGGCAGGGGCATTCGTGCTGGCTCAACGTTTTCAACACCTGGATCGACTGCTCACCCGCTACCGACGCTGGTGGCAGTATCAGCCATATCATCATCTGACCATGGCCTTTGCTTATGAGGCGCCCGAACTGGCGGCACTGCTCAATGGGCTGACCCTTGCCCAGTTGGCGGAGCTCGATGCGGATATGGATGCACTCAGCAGTCTGCTTGCCCCCTGGATTGCCGAGGGAGCCGAGCTGCAGCAACTCAGTCAGCTTGCCCCGTTTACCCCTGAGCCCATCACTTGCAGCAAGGAGATGGCGCTGCATATGCCGGGGCGTAAGCAGGCCCAGATCGAGTCGTTCACCGCCTGTTTGCCGGCCCATCAGGGCCCCTATCTGGAGTGGTGTGCCGGCAAAGGGCATCTTGGGCGGCTGGTGTCACTTCATCGACAGGCTCCGATCCTCAGTCTGGAGTTGCAAGAGCAGCTTTGTGACGAAGGTCGGCTGCTGGCCGAGCGAGATGGCGCCAATATGACCTTTACCTGCGCCGATGCTTTTGCCCCCGAGTCGGCGGCGCTGATCGCCCCCGAACATCACGCTATGGCACTCCATGCCTGCGGCGAGCTGCACACCCATCTGCTGGAGCGGGTGGCCGAGCGCAGTGCCAGCGGCGTGACCATCTCTCCCTGTTGTTACCACCTGATCCGTACCAGCCACTATCGCCCGCTGTCAACCGCGGCCAGCGCCAGCGAGCTGGTGTTGAGCAAGGCGGATCTCAAGTTGCCGCTACAGGAGACGGTGACCGGTGGTGCGCGGATCGCCCGCCTGCGCGAGCAGGAAGTGGTGTGGCGGCTCGGGTTTGACTGCCTGCAGCGTCAGGTGCGCGGGGTGGATGAGTATCTGCCGGTGCCCAATATGCAAAAGAGCCTGCTGACCGGCACCTTCGAGGCATTCTGCGTTTGGGCTGCAGAGCGCAAAGGGATTGTGCTGCCCGCCGGGCTGGACTACCCCGCCTGGTTGGAACACGGGGAGCGCCGCTTTGGTGATGTCGCCCGCATGGAGCTGGTGCGTCATTTGTTTCGCCGTCCCCTCGAGATCTGGCTGGCGCTGGATCGCGCGCTCTTTTTGCAAGAGCAGGGCTATCGGGTCGAAGTGGGGGAGTTTTGTGCCAAACCCATGACCCCGCGCAATATCCTGATCCGTGCCGTGCGTGCCTGACATCCGGCTATTTTGAGCATTTTTCTTGAACATTGATGATGGCTGACAGATTGAGCCTGTCAGCCATTTTTTTCATCACGAACAATGAGCGTATGGTTGGTCACCTGGCCGTCTCAACTGTTCTAAAAATGGGCGAAAGATCACGCTCTGGCGTTTTCGTTTGGGTTCTTTTTCTTTGTTTCAGCTGCACTTAATATCACAAGGTGAAATGGCTCACAAATTCTGCTTATTTCTTAATTCTCATCGTGAATTTAGTTGTTGAAACACCTACTCTTGGAACGCATTAATTCAAACAAGGACGATAAACATGTTCAAACCCAAGCGTTGTGCCTGGCTGATCGCTGCCGTCTGCGCATTGCCAAGCTATGCCGCAATGAGTGCAGCCATGAATATTCAACCCGATCCGCAAAATGCGGGAGGATATGTGATTGCGGCCACGGATCTGGCCGCCGTGGAAAAAGCCAAGACGGCTAATCCCATGTATGCAATATGGGCCAAGGCATTGGCGACCCGGTCAAATAAAATCGTTGATGTCATTGAACCGGGTCTGGCAAGCAATCCTGACAACGTAAAACGGGTTGAACGGGTATTTCCCCAATCTGAATGGGAATATTTAACCCAGATGGCCGCGCCGGAATATACTTATGTCCGCTTCTTGCGAGCCATCGGTAAATTCCCTGCGTTCTGTGGCGAATATACCGACGGTCGCGATTCTGATGCGATCTGTAAAAAATCCATCGTGACCGCCTTTGCCCACTTCTCTCAGGAGACCGGTGGCCATATTGCCAAGGAGAACGTCTCCGATAACCCGCTGGGGCTGGAGGAGTGGCAGCAGGCGCTGGTGCATGTGCGGGAGATGGGCTGGTCAGAGGGACAGACCGGCTACACCACCGGTTGTGGCCAGAACGACTGGCAGAACAAGAAGTGGCCCTGCAGCACGGGTCAGGGGTACTTCGGCCGCGGCGCCAAGCAGCTTTCTTACCACTTCAACTACGGTGCCTTCTCCGAGGCGATGTTCGATGGCGATGCCTCCGTGCTGCTCAACAGCCCGGGGCTGGTGGCGGACTCCTGGCTCAACCTCGCTTCTGCCATCTGGTTCTTCCTCACCCCGCAGGCCCCGAAACCGGCCATGCTGCACGTGATTGATCGCACCTGGGTACCCTCCAAACGGGAGGCTGACGCCGGTATAGGCTATGGCTTCGGTACCACCATCAACGTGATCAACGGCGGCATCGAGTGCGGTGAGCAGAACAAGGACAAGGGGCAGCCGGTCAATCGTATCCGCTACTGGGAAGGGCTGGCCAACCACTACCAGATCCCGATCAAGGCGGATGAGAAGAACACCTGCTGGCAGCAGACTCCCTATGGCAGCCTCAATCTTAACGGCGCTACCGACGTGCTCTACACCAACTGGGATGGCAACTGGAAATACTATCCGGATCGCCCGGGCGGTTACTCCTTCGAGTGCGAGCTGGTGGGCTTTCAGACCGCTTATTCTGCGCTGGTGCCGGGTGACTACGAGAAGTGCGTGACCAACTTCTACGGCTCCCACGCCAACTGGCCGAAAGTGCGGATCGTCGCCAAGCTCGATCCCGCCCCGGTCGATCCGGTTGACCCGCCGGTTGATGGTCAGCCTGCCTGGGATGCCAGCAAGGTCTATACCGCTGGCAGCAAGGTGAGCTACAAGGGCGCCGTCTATCAGGCCAAATGGTGGACGCAAGGGGATGATCCCGCCAAAGGTGGCCCCTGGGCGTTGGTGACGACCCAATAAAGAGACAGTCCATCCATTGATTGATAAGGAGAGGGGGCTTGGCCCCCTTGTAATATATTTTTGCGTTGGGAGGATATGTGGCAGAGATTAAAAATAGATCCATCTCTCTGGAGGGATATCTGTATTTTTTTGGTCAACTTTTATTTCCCGCTTAAAGTGATGTAAACGGCCCATATCAAATTTATAGATAGCTGAATTTAATGTTTTAACCTTGCAGCTCAGTAATATTAAAAAGCATTGATTGATGTTTTGCTAAACGATGGGTTCGAAGAGCACACCCATGACGCCATCTTTGTCGTATGTATGATGAGGGTGTTTATTCTTCCCATCTATCAACTCATGGAATCACCCGGCGCGCTATTTATTTCTCAGAATGAGAAATGAACATATTGGATGTAAAAGTCATGTGTATCTATTCGTTTACGGATGAGAGTATGTAGTTCGGCGGATGTTTTTACTGCGAGCGAGGTAATCTTGCTTGATTTTAAAGAATCGTTAAGGTGCGCAGATGAATGGGGATTGTCGTCACGTTATCCGAATGGGAAGTCGATTGCGGTTTAATCACTAAGCAGATAGCAGGAAAGAGGAGTGCACCATGGAACTGGTGGTGATCCGCCATGCAGAGACGCAAGCCAATGCGGAAGGGCGTTATCAGGGCGCGCTGGATATCGGGCTCAACGACGATGGCGTGCGCCAGATATCCCGGCTGGCTGAGAAGGTAGCAGTGACAGAGCCGCCGTTCGATCGGCGGCTGGCGTCCCCCCTGCTGCGAACAAGGGAGAGTGCTGCCATCTTGTCTCGTCAGCTGGGATTGCCTGTGGAGCTTGTGCCTGCCTTTCGTGAGCGGGATGTCGGCCTGTTTGAAGGGCTAACGCAGGTAGAGGCAAGAACACGCTATCCCGAACTGTGGGCGCGCAATATCACTAGGCGCTGGGCTGAAGCTCCTCCCGGTGGTGAAACCATTGATGAGGTGATTGCCCGGGTCTCGCAGGGACTCACGGAACTTGCTTCGACCATGCAAGGGGAGCGGATAATGCTGGTGGCGCACGGTGTGGTCGCCAAGGTGATCCGCGCCGTAACGATGGCCGGATTTGATGACTTCTTCGAGTGGCAATTGCCCAACGGCGGCATGCTGTCGGTGAGGATCTCTCTGGCTGATGGCGGCCCACTGCGCTTTAGCCGTCCTCTTGATGGTCGTGATTGAACCGTCATTCCGCACCTGATTTTGCTATTTTCAGTGCTTGACGGCGATCGGCCGTTCTGATCTATTACTCTCTTTTGCAGGTAGATCATCATGGCCGCACCCGCTATCTCGATCCGTAACCTCGATCACCTTGGTTTGGTCGCCGCACTCTGCCAGGAACTGGGCATTGCCCGCATGATCGATGCCTTGCTCCCCAAAACCCCGCCTTTCAAGGTCTCACATGGTGAAGCCTTGGTCGCCATGATAGTGAACGGCCTCGGCTTTCACAGCAGCACCCTGCACATGTTCCCGCAATTCTTCGCTAACAAGCCGGTTGAGCGCCTGATTGGCCCCGGGATCTGTGCTGATGACCTCAATGATGATGTGCTCGGTCGCTGTCTCGATGCCCTCTTTGAGGCCGATGTCAGCGCCTTGTATCAGGTGATGGCGGCGCAAGTTGTCGAGCGGCTGGGGCTCAAAAGCACCGCAGTGCACCTCGATATTACCAGCTTCCACGTCGATGGCGCCTATGACTGTGCCGATGGGGATCTGGTCGGTAAGCTGCAACTGGTGCGTGGTTATAGTCGTGATCACCGGCCAGAGCTGAATCAAGTGATCCTTGAGCTCATCTGTGAAAATCAGGCCGGCCTACCTGTCTATATGCAGGCCCTGAGCGGCAATAGTAATGACACCAAAGCCTTTGCCCAGACCGTTCGTCGCCATTTGAGCAGTCTCAAGGCCGCGCAGGAGTGCCGTTATCTGGTCGGCGATGCCGCACTGTACTGCGCCGATACCTTGCAATTACTGGCGCAACAGCAGCAACTATTTGTGACCCGGG
>NZ_JBFODS010000082.1:0-26017 GCF_040908445.1 Aeromonas sp. R10-2
GCGATTGAACCGCTTGATACAGCTTCGGTTGATTATTCTTGACCTGTACCACTACATGAGCCTTCTTCTCGCTGATTTTCTCCAGTGTCTCACGCTGACAATGCAACGCATCGAGTGTGACAACGGCTCCTTTTAGCTCAAGAATGTCCAGCATATCTTTGACGGTTTCGATTTCCCCCTTCTTGTTAGGGGTTGCTTTCTGGCTTAACACCAGCCCATTTTCGGTATCGTAAGCCGTGACCAACTGAAGCGCATCCTTGGCATTTCCCCGAAAGGAGCCGCGTAACACCTTGCCATCAAAGGCAATGATGGGTTTGCCCTGATGAGTGCGCTGTTCATTGACCCAGCACAGCAACGCTTCAAGCAAGGTATCGATGACAATGCAGCGCAGAATGCGGGCAACCGTGTGACGCCGCGGGATGCCGTTGGCAAAGGGGCGATGCTGACGGAGCCAATCGATCTTTGAATCGCCATAGGTTTCGATGTCATTCCAGCCCTCGGCACCACTCATGATGGCACTGATGACAAGGAACATGACATCAACCAGGTTATGTTTACGATTGATCTCAGAGCGAGTTTCTTCGACAAGGGTAAGGTGTTCAATCAACGTCATAGCGCGTGCCTCCTGCATGGAGACGCGATTAGATCACAGACGATCTGCCTGTTCAAATTTCATTAACAAAGTGCGATCCCGCCCTGGGATCTGTGGGGGTGCCTTTGTGGCATCTACCGGCTGGTCTGAAGAAGAGGGCTTTGTGCCGGCGCTGGGCCTTGTTCCTGCGACATCCGATGATTATGACGGCGACTTTAGCGCCAGGATCTTCCCGATCAGCTGGCTTGGTGAAGAGCGCCAGATGTATTACCAAGCCGGCCCGCAATTTACGCCGGTGCCAAGCCCCGAGCAGGTCAAGGTCATCGCCCATTTTCAAAACCATCAGATTGCCGCGCTGATCAGCTCATACGGCAAAGGCAAGGTGGCCGTTTCCGGGCCACACCCCGAAGCCCCCGAATCGTGGAAAGAGAATGCGGTGGACGGCGACAAGATGGAGTCCAATATTCATTTAGCCGTTGGGCTCGTTAACGAGTTGCTCTCCGAAGAGCCCGTCACCCATTCGAAGTCGTCGCGTCCCTACGCCCCTGGATGTGACCCCATTGCTCGGCCCGGAAGTCAGGCCACCCAATCAGCTGCTATCCATAAAAAACCACCGACCTGCAAAGGTCGGTGGTTTTTTATCGGTGGTAGATAACGGGTAGCCGATACGAAGGGTTCGCTACCTCAACTTTCGCCCGGGAGCGAGCACTACTCTTCCTGCTCCTCCGGTTGTCTCTCCTCACCCCGTATCTGTAGCAGCTCTTCGACCCTGGCTTGCCACTTGTCGTGGGCCTGTTTGCGCTCCTGCTGCATAAATGCTTCTCGCATGGTGTCGATTTTCTGGTCAAGTGTTTCCATCAGAGTGTCTCCTTGTGTGACCGCGTAAAGACTGGCTGACGGCGCGTTGGCCAACCTGCTCCCCTAATCTGACACCGCTAATGCCGTTACTGCCCAATCAAATAATCGATTGGAAATACCAAAACCAATCTAAAAATTCTTTTTCGTGTTTATTCCACCACGCCAGTGCAAGGGAAACAGGCCGCTCAGAGCGGGATAATCCGGCACGCGGCCAACACGTCGTTGAGTCTGGTCGTCCCCCTTTTCAGGGGAATGGGGCGCTGTTGCCCCATCCGTCCAGTGCGGGGTACCGGCAGATTTCCGGGATGTTGCTGTGCCCATGATCACACAGTCACAACTCTCGCCCTCCGCTCACCACGCCCCCGCTTTTTATCATCTAGAGTTACCGGGCAGTCCAAAGCTGCTGATTTATATACATTCGCCGCCAAGAGGGATCTTTTTTCATGACCGAGCATATCGATCTGCTACCTATCAACACGGATGATGAGCAGGACGCAGGCAACCGTTACCTCTACTACACCGAAGGGGATCTGGCCCGCATTCTCGCCAATCTGGAACAGCTGCGCCACGCGGTGTTTCCGGCCGCCATCGGAGAGAGCGAAACGGGCGCCGCCGTACCCCACAACTTTCCGTCCGTCTGTCTGGTGGGGCTGGGACGCTGCGGCTCCAACATCGCGCAAGATGTGGCCTCGCTGGTCTACAACGCCCGCAGCTTTTATCTCAATGAGTTCAATAGTGAAGAGCAACGAAAGCGGGAGAAGGAGTTTGGTCCGGTTAGCTGGATCCGGCGCAACCTGCGACTGCCAAACAACGGGGCCCGGCCGGTCTTTCTGATCGAGCCCATGGTGATGCTGGGGGATCTGGACAAGGACATCGATGGCCGTATCCGCCACTCCAATCGCAGCGGCGAAGGTGGCTCCTTGCGTGATTACGCCAAGATGCGGGTGATGGACTTGTCGGAGATCCACGCGGGAGGCGCGGGTAACGCCCCCATCCTTGGCCAGTATCTGGCCAAGATCATCCTCAACAAGAGTCCCCACTACTTCGCCAACTCCGAGTGGCAGGCCATTCATACCTATCTGGTGGACTCCTGCGGCATCAAGGCCAACCAGTCCCGCCTCTATTTCTACATCTTCAGTGCCGGGGGCGGCACCGGCTCCGGCATGGCCTCCGAGTTCGGGCTGGCCCAGCAGTACTCCTACATGAGCAAGACCTTTTCACCCCCGTCAGAAGAGGAGGAGCACCTCTCCCTCGGGGAGCACTTCATGTTCGATCCCATCTTCACCAGCGGCATCTGCATCCTGCCCAATATCTGTGATCGGGGTATCGAGATCTCGGAAGCCCTGCACATCAACGCGGGGCGCCTGCTGTGCAAGTATCTGGCCGAGGAGTGGGACTTCTCCTATCACTTCGACAACGAGCAGGCATGCGATGCCAGCATGCTCAAGCGGATCAGGCCCTGGAATGCCATGATGCTGATCTCCAACGACATCATGCGCTACGCCGAAGAGAGCGACGATGGCGAGATCCAGCATGTTGATGTCAACACCATGGAGAAGTACGCCAACCAGTACATCTCCCAGCAGATCTTCAACATTCTTACCGCCCAGGCCGTCACCACCGACTACGACGAGAACTACTTTCGCCGGGCGGGCATCGACATCAGCGAGACCATTCGGCTCGATGCCAACGACCTCTTTATGAGTCTGGCGGGGCCGGTGGCGGTGGCGTATGCCGAGTCCATCTCGCCCCCCGGCGGCCTGTTTGACAAGGAGGGCGGGCTCAATGTGGACGATCTCTTCACCCGTTCCATCGAGCTGCCCCACTTCAACAAGATGACCCAGGCCATCGAGGGGATCAGTTTGCTGCCCATCGAGGCGGGCAACTATCGGGAGTATCTGGACGACTATGTGAAAAGCGGCCATGACCCGGCCCACCTCAACGAGCTGCACTTCTTCAAGAACTGCTCATCGGTGGTGTCGATCATCTCCCTGCCCAAGGAGTACAAGCTCTCCTATATGGATCTCAACCGGCTCAAGTCTCACCTCAACGGGCTCTTCCCCAATACCACCCTCAAGCGCTATGCGCTGGTCATCGGGGCGTCGGCCAACATCTCCCTCACCACCCTGATCGTCAAGAGCCCCTGCCTGAGCGATGACTTCCTGACCCTGATCGTGGCCTTTATCAAGCGCTGCTTTGCCAAGGATCACTATCGCTTCGATGAGCATCTGGACAAGGCGGTGATCGAGATGATCTGCAATGAGGAGTGGAACGATGCGCTGCTCGACAGCATGCTCAACGAGTTCGAGAACCCGGCCAAGATCCTCGATACCAACTGGTACGCTATCAAGCCCATGTATGAGAAGAAATATCGGGAGCTTATCCGCGAGAAAGAGAAGTTCGTCTCCATCAACGATATTCGCCTCAGTCGTGAATCGGTGAAAAAGGCGCTGCTCTATCTGCGGGAGATCTATCGCCACCGGGTCAGCAAGACCCGTATCCTCTCCCTCAACCCACGGCTGGGGGAAGCGAACGCTCGCTAGCACCCTGCCCATAAAGCCCCATAAAGCAAAGCGCCCGCCCCACATGGGGCGGGCGCTTTTTTACTGGCGCAGCCTGGCTTTATCTCATCAGAGGGAGACAAAGATCCCGGCCAGGGTGGCGCTCATCAGGTTGGCGAGGGTCGCCGCCAGCACCGCCTTGAAGCCCATATTGGCCACATCGTGACGGCGTTCCGGCGCCATGGTGCCGATGGAGCCAAGCTGCACCGCAATGGAGCCCAGATTGGCGAAACCGCACAGCGCGAAGGTGATGATGATCTGGGTGTGGGCGCTCAGATCGGCCTTGATATTGGCAAAGTCCAGATAGGCGACGAACTCGTTCATGATCACCTTCTGACCGATCAGGGAGCCAGCCGCCATCATCTCGCTGGCAGGTACGCCAATCAGCCAAGCCACCGGAGCAAACAGATAGCCAAGCAACTGCTGCAAGGAGAGATCGGCCCAGCCGAACCACTCGCCTATGGTGGTGAGACCGGCGTTGATCATGGTGATGACGCTGACAAAGGCGAGCAGGATGGTGCCGATGGCCACGGCGATCTTCATGCCGCCCATGGCGCCGCCCGCCAGTGCGTCGATGGCGTTGCTGTAGTCACTCTTGTCGAGGGTGATCTCGGTCTGATCGCTCACCTGCTGCTGTTCCGGCACCAGCAGTTTGGCCATCAGCAGGCCACCCGGCGCCGCCATAAAGGAGGCGGCGATGAGGTATTTCAGATCCACACCCAGACCGGCGTAACCGCCCAGCACCGAACCCGCCACCGAGGCCATGCCGCAGGTCATCACCGCAAAGAGTTCGGAGCGGGTCATACCGGCAAGGAAGGGGCGAATAAGCAGCGGCGACTCCCCTTGCGAGAGGAAGATATTGCCGGTGGCCACCAGGGATTCGGCGCGGCTGGTGCCGAGCAGACGGTGAATGGCGCCGCCCAGTACCCTGATCACCCACTGCATGATGCCGAAGTGGTAGAGCACGGCGATCAGCGCGCTGATAAAGATCACCAGCGGCAGCACCCGCACGGCGAAGATAAAGCCGTTGCTGGCGAGATCGCCAAACACGAAACGGATGCCGCTGTCGGCAAAGCCGAGCAGGGCGGAGACGCCATTGCTCATGGCACCGAGCATGATTTGTCCGGGGGGGAAATAGAGCACCAGGGCAGCAAAACCGGTTTGCAGGGCGAGTGCACCCAGCACGGTTCGCCAGCGGATGGCTCGGCGGTTTTCACTCGCCAGCCAGGCGATAAACATCAGGGCCAGCATACCGACCAGACTCAATAACAGTGTCATCTTGCACCTATGAAGAGAGGAGTTTCATATGGCAAGTCTGCAGACAGGCGTCGCGGGCGATCCGGCGGGAGAAGTGCCGACCCACGCGACACGCAGACCACAAACCTACAGGTTAGTGGCGGGTCCCATCCTGGGGTCATTCACGTTCCGGGTGACAGCATGTATCGGGTGACGCCAGCGCCGTCGCAGGGGGAGATGCGGCCGGGTGGCAGGTCGGGCGGCGATGGTACAGTGATCATCGTCACAGAAAAAGCGGTAAAACGATTGGCCGGAGTAACTTTTTCAACTTGTTCACACAACGAAACAGGGCCAGCGTGAAGCTGGCCCTGTTTCAATCCGTACTTGAGTACTCAGATGATTACTTGAGGCGCTTGCCGCTCGCATCCACCACCTGCTCGCCATCCTCCTTGGCGAAGGCCCCTTTTTGCTGATCGGGCAGAATATCGAGCACCACTTCCGACGGGCGGCACAGTTTGGTGCCAAGCGGCGTGACCACGATGGGGCGGTTGATGAGGATGGGGTGGGCCAGCATGGCATCGATAAGCGATTCATCACTGAAACGATCTTCCGCCAGACCGAGCGCCTCGTAGGGTGGCACGTTCTTGCGCAGCAGATCGCGCACCGGCATGTCCATGGCGGTGATCAGCGCCACCAGCTGGTCACGGGAGGGGGGCGTCTCCAGATAGTGGATGACCGTGGGTTCCACGCCGCTGTTGCGGATCAGCTCCAGGGTATTGCGGGAGGTACCACATTCCGGGTTGTGATAGATGGTGATTGCACTCATTTGCGTGTCTCTCATTAATCAAGTGAATAGAAAATGGATAGCATCAGTTCGCGGCCATCTGTTAGCAGCCATCAGTTAACGGCTTAGCCCCGCTTCGTACCAGGGTTTGCTGGCGTTAACCACCCGCACCACCAGCAGCATGACCGGCACCTCGATCAGCACCCCGACCACGGTGGCGAGCGCCGCGCCGGAGTGAAAGCCGAACAGGCTGATGGCGGCGGCCACCGCCAGTTCGAAGAAGTTGGAGGCGCCGATCAGGGCGGAAGGACAGGCAACCGAGTGCTTCTCCCCCACCTTGCGGTTGAGCCAGTAAGCCAGCCCTGAGTTGAACAGCACCTGGATCAGAATGGGCACCGCCAAGAGGGCGATAACCAGCGGCTGCTCAATGATGGCGTTGCCCTGAAAGGCAAACAGCAGCACCAGAGTGAGCAGCAGGGCCGCCACCGACCAGGGCTGGATGCGGGTCATGACGCCATCAAAATGGGCCTCACCCTTTTTCAGCAAAGCCTTGCGCAGCAGTTGGGCGATGATGACCGGGATGACGATATAGAGCACCACAGAGGTAAGCAGGGTATCCCACGGCACTATGATGCTGGAGACCCCGAGCAGCAGCGCCACCAGCGGCGCGAAGGCAAACACCATGATGAGGTCGTTCACCGCCACCTGCGACAGAGTGAAGTAGGGATCGCCGTTGGTAAGGCGACTCCAGACAAACACCATGGCGGTGCAGGGGGCCGCCGCCAGCAGGATCAGGCCCGCTACGTAACTGTCGAGTTGATCAGCCGGCAGCCAGTCGGCAAACAGCACGCGGATAAAGAGCCAACCGAGGAAGGCCATGGAGAAGGGCTTGACCAGCCAGTTGATAAAGAGGGTGACCCCAATACCCTTCATGTGGCCCTTCACCTGATGCAGGGCACCAAAGTCGATCTTGAGCAGCATGGGGATGATCATCACCCAGATCAGCAGCCCCACCGGCAGGTTGACCTTGGCCACCTCCATGGCGCCGATCGCCTTGAAGAGATCCGGCAACCCCTGCCCAAGCCCAATCCCCACCAGAATGCAGAGGGCGACCCAGGCGGTCAGATAACGTTCAAAAAAGCCGATGGCAGGCACGGCCTTGGCATCACATGTTGCAGACATCACAGCTCCCGATGCGGCGCAATTCCGCATCTTCTATTGGTTCAAAACACGGGTTTATAACAAGTAACGGCATATTCAAGCCGCCCAGGCAGCAGACCGGGGCGACGACTCAATGGTGCTGGCAGAGGCGGCGCAGGGCATCGGGCCCCACCGGCTCTTCGGCGAGCAGTGGCACCACGGCGTAGCGGCTGGCGTGTTGCTGCTCGACCGCTTCGATATGGGGCAACTGGCGCTCGGCCCGCAGTTGCAGCAGCGGTGAGCTGACCGCGGCTTGCTGCAAGCTGTGGTTGATGAGCCAGCCCCAGGGCTCGATGCCGGCCCGGCGCAGATCGGCCTGCAGATTGGCAGCCTCCTGCACTGGCGTCGGCTCGGGCAGCGTCACAATCAACACCTTGGTCTGTTTGGGATCCTGCAACTGCATCATGGGGGTGGTGAAGTGCAGTCCCTTGTTTCCCATCTGGCGGGCGATCTCCCTGTGGTAGGCGCCGGTGGCGTCGAGCAGCAGCAGGGTGTGGCCGGTGGGTGCGGTATCCATCACCACGAAGCGCTTGCCCGCCTCGCGAATAATGCGCGAGAAGGCCTGAAAAACGGCGATCTCCTCGGTACAGGGGGAGCGCAAGTCCTCCTCCAGCAGTGCCCGCCCCTGCTCGTCCAGCGCAGCCCCCTTGGTGGCCAGCACCTGGGCGCGGTAACGCTCGGTCTCGGCGTGGGGGTCGATGCGGCTCACCTCCAGATGATGCAGGCTACCTGCCAGCGTCTCGCTCAGATGCGCGGCGGGATCCGAGGTGGTGAGGTGCACCGGCAAACCGCGGCTCGCCAGCTCCACCGCCACGGCGGCCGCCAGCGTGGTTTTGCCCACCCCACCCTTGCCCATCAGCATGATAAGGCCGTGACCATCGGCGGCCAGCTCATCCACCAGCGAACTCAACTCGGGCTGGGCTGGCTGATGGGCTGACGTTGCCAGTGGTGCCTGCTCACCAGCATCCTGTGGTTGCAGCAGTTGGCGCAGGCTCTCGACCCCCACCATATTGGTGGCCAGCAGCGGGATATGATCCTGCGCCAGCCCCTTTATTCCCTGCGGCATCTGCGCGAGAGCCTGTTGCTCACGCTGCCAGAGCGCCATTGCCAGCGGATCTCCGGCAATTGCGCCTTCGGGGAAGAGGCCATTGATCACCAGTTGCTGGTTCAGCAAACCGATGGCGGCCAGCTCCTCGTGGGTGCGAGCCACTTCTCTCAAAGTGGATTGCTGGGCGCGTGCCACCAGCACCAACCGGGTGCGAGCAGCATCAGCCAGGGCGGCAACCGCCTCGCCATACTGGCTGCGCTGTTTCTCCAGCCCCGCCAGCGGGCCGAGGCAGGAGGCATCCCCCTTACCCTGCTCCAGAAATTCGCTCCAGGCCCCCGGTAGTTGCAGCAGCCGGATGGTGTGGCCGGTTGGGGCCGTATCAAAGATGATGTGGTCATACTCGGCCAGCAGCGTTTGGTCGGTCAGCAGCGCGGTGAATTCGTCAAAGGCGGCGATCTCGGTGGTACAGGCGCCGGAGAGCTGCTCCTCGATGCTGCGCACCACGCTCTCGGGCAACTTGCCTCGCACCGGCCCGACGATCCGCTCCCGATAGGCTTTGGCCGCCGCGGGGGGATCTATCTCCAGCGCCGACAAACCGGGCACCGCGGCGATGGCGGTGACCCGATTGCCGATCTCGGTGGCAAACACCTGCCCTACGTTGGAGGCAGGATCTGTGCTCACCAGCAGCACCCGCTTGCCAATATCACACAGCGCCACCGCACTGGCGCAGGCCAGCGAGGTCTTGCCCACCCCGCCCTTGCCGGTGAAAAAGAGAAACGGCGGTGGATTGGTCAGAAAATGATACATAGCCTCTCCCGAATGGTGCGTCACGACTCAGCAGCAACCACTGCCAGAGCTGCAGCCGCCTTTGACGATCCCCTTGATGGCCGCTTGCGGCGCAGGCAGCCCGGCATAACGGGCCAGCTCGCTGCGGCTCGGATAACGGCCGGTCAACACCACCTGTCCTTCCACCAGCACCAGTGGCAACCCCTCCTCCCCGGCATGGGTCAGAAAAGCACTGACGGCAGGTGTCTCGGCAAATTGCATGGGCTGCTGGGCCAGATTGAAACGCTCAATGGCAACGCCCTGCTCCTTGGCCCAGGCGAGGTCGGCTGCGAAGGTGACCAGTGCCTGATCAACCTCGGTACCGCAGACACCGCTGGAGCAGCAGAGGGCGGGATCAAAAATCTGAATGGAGGACATGGCATTACTCCTTGTTGCAGCAGGGCTGCGCAGGCAGAACATGGGGGGAGCAGGCTGACTCGGCACGCATCACGCCGCACGCCTCAGGATGACCGGCGCAGCACTCCTCGGTAAGGTAGGCGATCACATCCAGCATCAGGGGAATATTGGCGCGGTAGCGCAGAAAGCGCCCCTCCTGCTCCACCGACAGCAGACCGGTGTTGAGCATCGCCTTGAGGTGAAACGAGAGGGTATTGGGGGCAATATCGAGCTCGCTGGCCAGTTCACCGGCGACCCGCCCCTCCAGCCCGGCCTTCACCAGCAGCCGCCACACATCGAGCCGGATGCCGGATGCCAGCGATTCAAAGACCTTGGTGGCCATCTCTTTGTTCATCTTCACTCCCCTTGGTGCGACCTTTCATTTCAACTATACAAGAATTATTGAAATGATCAAGATACGTACTGAAACGAAGATCCGAGGTGCTGGCATCAAACCGGGCAGAAAGGGGGCGACGAGTGAACAACAGTAGCGGACGACCACACAGGGTTCATTGCAGATAAACAGACGCCCTCCAGAGGGAGGGCGTATCAGAGCGTTTGACCCGCCAGCACAGTCAGCGCAGTCGGGGCAATCAGACAAACGCGTGCCTTATTTGGCAGCAGGCACCGCGTTAAAGGTGAGCAGGGCCGCCTTGTTGGCATCGCTCAGAGTCAGCTGGTTGCCGTTGATGGAGTAGGTTGCCACCTTCTCCAGCTTTTGCAGGAACTCGGTCTCTTTGTTCATGGCGTCGCCGATGCACATCATGCGAGTGGAGCCCATGGCGCCCAGCGTCAAGACACCGTCACCCTGCTTGGTGATACCGCCAAAATAGCGGTTGCAGCCGCCCTTGCCCGCCACCTTGCCGTCGACCACTTGCAGGGTGAAGGTATCGCCGGTGGCGCCTTGCAGCTGCCAGCTGGATGCCTGCAGTTGAGCCATGCTGGAACCTGTTGCCATTGCGCAGCCTCCCAGTGCCAGCGCGGCCAGCAGAGTCAGTTTCTTGTTCATGGATTCACCTCTTAATGATTAGAGCCATCAATACGGCAGCCTGTTTATCATGGCTGGCGCCCATGCCAAAGGATTTTATTGTGATCTCCCTTCACTTTACTACCAGCTGGCATGTGCCATGCTTAGGCTCAGTTCCGGACCCAGTGAGGGGAAACGAATGGTCAAATCACTCATCATCACACTGCTTGCAACCTGCGCCAGCATGGCCGTACAGGCCGCCGACTGGGCTGTGGTTCAGCCGCAATCCAACCCGTCTCTCTATGTCAAAAGTTACTCGGGTGTGCTGCTCAATGACCATAGCCATCACAGCGACAGTTTTGATCTCTGGCTGGTCAATAGCGGCTATCAATATCCGGTGGTGGATGATGTGACCCTCTTTATGGAAGCGGGCCCGGCGGTGGCGGATCAGAATCGCACATCCGGTTTCAATATGAGTTCGGGGGTACGCTACCAGCTCTCTCCGGCATTCAATATCGGCAGCCAGATCAAGCATCTCGATCTCAACAAGGCCAGCACCCTGCTGGAGCTCAACTCCAGCCTGCTGCTGACCCCCAGACTCTCCCTCACCGCCAACTACGGGGTCAGCGCCATCACTGCTGATCAGGCGCTGAGCCTGGGGGTCGGTTTCAACTTCTGAATCAGATCAGCGGCGTGGCACTCACCACCACGCCGTTGCGATCCGCATAGACATAATCCCCTTCGTGGATGGTCACCCCGGCAAAGCTGACCACGGCCCCCAGCTCACCCAATCCCCGCTTCTCGGTCTTGACCGGACAGGCGGCCAACGCCTTGACCCCGAGAGCCAGTGTCGCCAGGGTGCCCACATCCCGCGCCGCGCCGTGGATCAGGATCCCCTCCCACCCCTGCTCCACCGCCTTGACCGCCAGTTGATCGCCAAGCAGCGCACGGCGCAGCGAACCGCCGCCGTCGATCACCATCACCTTGCCGTGACCGGGGCGGGTCACCAGATCCCGCACCAGACTGTTGTCTTCATAACAGGAGAGCGTTACGGCGCGACCATAAAAGAGGGCCTTGCCGCCAAAATCCTGAAACACCGGGTCGGCCACTTGCAGCAAGTCGCCATGTTGATCGCAGAGGTCGGGCAGGAGATCCAGCATGATTTGATTCCTTTCAGATACATGAAGGTGTTTATTCTTTCATCAGGCAAGGTTTCTGGCAATCCAGAAGGATTCAATATTGCCCAGACAAACTGCTGATTTATCCGTCAATACCGGTATCAGCCAGAGCTGGCCACCCTCCACCCAGTAGAGAGCATTCTGGCCAAAACGGGCAGCCAGCTGACGGGCTTGTGGCAGAGATAGCGCCACCGCCAGCGATGACTCCTGCCAGCGTTCGTCCGGGTCAGCTCCCCAAAATGGCCCCACCACGGGCACCTGCAAATCCACGGTCAGATGGCGCCACAGCGCCCGTTCCCGCCGCATATTGCGTCGTTGTGTGACCCACTGGCTGGCCGGATTCCAGGCTGTGATGATGGCAAAGGCAGACCAGCCTGGTGGCTCAAATGGCGCGATAAAGCAGATTTTCTTGTAGTTTTCCCACAAATTCATGTCAATCACATGTTACATTCCATTACATTTTGTAGGGGCGAAAACCCGGTTCAGGCCAAGTATGATGCAGCTGTACCAGGGTTTGACCTATATCAAATCAGAGTTAAAAAGTTGCTATCTGACGGCAAAGAGTGTTGTTATGCTCCTGTTAACTGATAAAATGCGGCCACTTTCGTAATGGACGACCTTTCCAGGCTCTGCTCGACCAGACTTGTCGGGAACCTATAAGTGGCACAGGGATACTTGCCGGTACTGATGCCTAATTCGCGATATTCCGACCTGACTCTCATACCCAGGATGACGTAATAAATTTTCAGGATCAGTCAGGAAATCGGTTTGAAACGCCAAAGAGTGTTAAATTTAAGATAATTAACTGATAAGAATCTGGGAATACTCATGCAAACACCACACATTCTGATCGTCGAAGACGAGCTGGTCACACGCAATACCCTGAAAAGCATTTTTGAAGCCGAAGGCTACATCGTGCTCGAAGCCAACAACGGCGACGAAATGCACCAAGCCCTCACTTCCCACACCATCAATCTGGTGATCATGGACATCAACCTGCCGGGCAAGAACGGCCTGCTGCTGGCCCGTGAGCTGCGTGAGAACGACAACATCGCCCTGATGTTCCTGACCGGTCGTGACAACGAAGTGGACAAGATCCTGGGTCTGGAGATCGGCGCCGATGATTACATCACCAAGCCGTTCAACCCCCGTGAGCTGACCATCCGTGCCCGCAACCTGCTGAGCCGCACCATGAACGTGGCTGCCGGTGGCGAAGAGAAGAAGCTGGTTGAGCGCTACCTGTTCAACGGCTGGGCGCTGGATATCAACAGCCGCGCACTGGTCAGCCCGACTGGCGACATGTTCAAGCTGCCGCGCTCCGAGTTCCGCGCCATGCTGCACTTCTGCGAAAACCCGGGCCAGATCCAGACCCGTGCCGAGCTGCTGAAGAAGATGACCGGCCGTGAGCTCAAGCCGCATGACCGTACCGTCGATGTGACCATCCGTCGCATTCGCAAGCACTTCGAAAGCGTCAACGATACTCCGGAGATCATCGCCACCATCCACGGTGAAGGCTACCGTTTCTGTGGTGAGCTGGAGCAGGAATAAGCTCCCTCGACGCTGTTGATCTGAAAAGGCGCCTCGGGCGCCTTTTCTGTCTCTGCGGTTTGCCTTAAAGCTGAGAAACGGTGAGCGTGACGTCGAACGCCGCACAAGGCAGATGAAAAACAAAAAGCCCACTCGCTGGAGTGGGCTTTTTGTTTTGAAGCTGGAGCGGGCAGCGGGAATCGAACCCGCATCATCAGCTTGGAAGGCTGAGGTAATAGCCATTATACGATGCCCGCCTTGCATCTGAAATTTGGAGCGGGTGATGGGAATCGAACCCACGTATGCAGCTTGGGAAGCTACCGTTCTACCATTGAACTACACCCGCGTCAGGGCTCCTACTATATGCATTTTGCCGCCGAGCGCAATGGCGCCTTTGCCACTTTTTTCAATAAATCAATCTGTTCGGACAAGGATTGAACAGACGGTTGCTTTTTCAATCAAACATTTTCAACACAGATAATTTACAAGGTTGCCAAGGCCAAACGGCAAGGATAGTCTTGCGCCACTCGACGCGAGGATGGTGGTAATGGATAAAAAAACGCAAAAACGTCTCTATGGCTGGTTGCGCAAGCAATCGAGTCACGGTCGCCGCTGGATCACGATATCCATCGCTTTTGGCCTTGGCCAGGGCATTCTTATGGTGGCGCAAGCTTGGCTGCTAGCGATCCTGTTGCACGGCTTTATCATCGAAGGCTCCACGCCTGAGCAATCCATCACATTCTTTATTACCCTGCTGCTGGTGACGCTTGGCAAGGCAGCTCTGGCCTATGGCCGCGAAGTGGCCAGTTTCAAGGCGGGCAGCGCGGTGCGCCAGACCATCCGCCAGCTGGTGCTCACTCGCTTAAGTCGCCTCGGCCCTGCCTATATTCAGCGCCGTCCGGCCGGTAGCTGGGCCAGCCTGTTGCTGGAACAGATTGAAAACATGCAGGATTTCTTCTCCCGCTATCTGCCACAGATGGCCATCGCCGTCTTTATTCCGGTGGTCATTCTGGTGGCTGTATTCCCGGTCAACTGGGCGGCAGGTCTGATCCTGCTCGGCACTGCGCCCCTCATCCCCATCTTTATGATCCTGGTGGGTGTGGGCGCCGCCGATGCCAACCGCCGCAACTTTCAGGCGCTGGCTCGCCTCTCCGGCCACTTCCTCGATCGCCTGAAAGGTCTGCGCACGCTGCAACTCTTTATGCGTACCCAGGCGGAAGGTGACGCCATTCGCGACGCCTCGGAAGATTTTCGCGAGCGCACCATGGAGGTGCTGCGCCTGGCATTTTTGAGCACCGCCGTGCTGGAGTTCTTCGCCGCCATTTCAGTCGCGCTGGTCGCCGTCTACTTCGGCTTCTCTTATATCGACCATCTGAACTTTGGTAGCTATGGGGTCAAGGTCACCCTCTTTACCGGTCTGTTCGTGCTGTTTCTCGCCCCAGAGTTCTACGCCCCGCTGCGGGAACTGGGTGCCCACTACCACGCCAAAGCGCAGGCTATCGGCGCTGCAGAGCAGCTGCTTGAATTCCTCGAAGCCGAGGTGAGCGAACCGGCCGCAGGCACGGCGCCCTTCCATGCCGACAGCCCGGTCAAGGTTGAAGCCAAAGGTCTTGAAGTGCTGAGCGCCGAGGGCAAGGTGCTGGTCGGCCCCATCGACTTCACCCTGGAAGCAGGTTCACGCACCGCCCTCATCGGCGTCAGCGGTGCAGGCAAGAGCTCGCTGGTCAACGCCCTGCTCGGCTTTGCCCCCTATCGCGGTGAGCTCAAGGTCAACGGACAGGAACTCACCACCCTCGACATGAGCCAATGGCGCCTGCAACTGGGCTGGCTCTCGCAAAACCCGCAGCTGTTCCACGCCTCCTTGCGTGACAACCTGCTGCTGGCCAAGCCAACGGCCAGCGATGCCGAGCTGGAAGATGCCCTGAAACGGGCACAGGCGTGGGAATTTGCCATGGAGAAGGGGCTCGACTATCCGGTCGGCGATCAGGCAGGCGGCCTCTCGGTCGGTCAGGCACAGCGCCTCGCCCTGGCACGAACCCTGCTCAAATCAACCCAGCTGATGGTGCTCGATGAACCGACCGCCAGTCTGGATCGCCACTCCGAACGCGCCATCATGACCACCATTGAGCAGGTGATGGCTGGCCAGACCCTGCTGATGATCACCCACCGCCTCGACCAGCTCACCAAGATGGACAAGATCCTGGTGCTGGCCCACGGCCAGCTGGTGGAGCAAGGCAGCTTCCAACAATTGAGTCAGGCGGATGGGCCTTTTGCCCGCCTGCTCTCCCAACGTTCCGGAGGTTCTCTCGATGAGTGATCTGTTGCCATTTCTGCGCCTCTACCGCCAACACTGGCTCAGCCTCTCCCTCGGTCTGCTGCTGGCGCTGGTGACTCTGGTAGCCGGCATGGGGCTGCTGTCGCTCTCCGGCTGGTTCCTCTCCGCCGCCGCCGTAGCGGGGATGGCGGTCGCCAGCCGCGACAGCTTCAACTACATGACCCCCGCAGGCGGAGTGCGCTTCTTCTCCATCGTCCGCACAGCCGGTCGCTGGGGTGAGCGGGTAGTGAGCCACGACGCCACCTTCCGGGTGCTGACCCGACTGCGGGTCTGGTTCTGGCAGAAACTCTCGCCGCTCTCCACCGGTACCCTGGCCGGTTTCCGTCAGGCGGATCTGCTCAATCGACTAGTGGCCGACATCGATGCGATGGACCACGTCTACCTGCGGCTGATCACCCCCATAGGCGCGGCCCTGCTCAGCACCGCCGGACTGGTCTTCTTCCTGTCGTTTTTCGACAGTCGCCTCGCCCTCACCCTGGGAGCCATTCTGCTGTTTGGCATGATTGCCCTGCCGCTGGTGTTCTACTTCCTCGGCCGTCGCCCCGGTCAGGCGCTGATTGCGGAAAAATCAACCCTGCGTACCCGGATGGTGGACTATCTGGATGGTCAGGCCGAGCTGCAGATGTTTGCCGCCGCCCCCAAGGCGCTGGTTGAGCTGCAACAAGCCGAACAGGCGCTGCTCGTCGCGCAGGCCCGGATGGCCAAGGTGAGCGGGCTGGCCAACTTCTCGGTGCAACTGCTGAGCGGCTGGACCCTGACCCTGATGCTCTGGCTGGCCGGTCATGGGGTAGCGGGTGCTACGCCCGACCCCATTACCGCATTGATGGTCTTTGCCACCCTGGCAAGCTTCGAGGCACTGATGCCACTGGCGGGGGCTTTCCAGCACCTCTCCACCAGCCTTACCTCGGCACGCCGCCTGAACGAGATCCTGCAAGAGGCCAAAGCCCCCGTGTGGGGCGACGAACAGACCCATGCCACCGTTGGTGCGCTGCAGATCAATGACCTCTATTTTGGCTACCCCGGCAACCCCCAGCCGGTGCTGCGTGGCTGCACCCTGCAACTGCACGCCGGTGAAAAGCTGGCGCTGCTGGGCCAGACCGGCTGCGGCAAATCGACCCTGATGGGGCTGCTGACCCGGGAGTGGAGCCCGCAGGCAGGCAAAATCCTGCTGGGTGGCAAACCGCTCACCGACTACAGCGAAGGGGCGCTGCGCGCCTCCATCTCGGTGGTGAGCCAGCGGGTGCATCTGTTTGCCGATACCTTGCGGGGCAACCTCAAACTGGCCGCCCCGACCGCCTCTGACGAGCAGCTGATTGCGGTGCTGACCCAGGTCGGACTGGCCAATCTGCTGGAAGATGAGGCGGGCCTCGACGCCTGGCTCGGTGACGGCGGCCGCCCCCTCTCCGGTGGTGAGCGTCGCCGTATCGGCATCGCCCGCGCCCTGCTGCACGATGCGCCGCTCTGGCTACTGGACGAGCCGACCGAAGGGCTAGACAGCCAGACCGAGCGGGAGATCATGGATCTGCTGTTCCGGCTTGGGGCAGATCGCACCTTGCTGCTTATCTCCCACCGTCTGCTGGGGATGGAGCAGATGGACCGGATTGCCCTGATGGAAGAGGGACAGATCCGCCTCTGCGCCCCTCACAACGAGCTGCTGGCGGATGATTACTACCGCAGCCTCTATCAGCGACTGGCTCCGGTTTGATATCAGCCTGATGGGCGTCACACCCTGACAACAGGGCGCAAAACGGGGCTGGTCGCCGCAGGCGGCTGACCCCTATAATGTCCCCCTCATTATTCAACAAGATGCCGACATGGAGCGCCTGCGCATTTCTACTGTCCTCATCACCGAGACAAGATACGAGACGATGAAACGCCTGATCCTGATGATGCCCCTGATTGCCTCCGGCTGTGCCAACTACGCCTTCAACAGCAATCTGGATAAAGAGAACTTCGACGAATACTTCAAACCCGGTAGCGTGCGCATCTATGAACAGGATGAGCTGGCTGACCTCAACTACCTCTACCTCGGCACCATCGAGGGTGAATCCTGCCAGGCCGATGCCAACCAGCCGGTGCCCAACGCCGGTGAAGCGCGCACCCTGGCCCGCCGCCGCGCCGCCGACATGGGCGGCAACGGCGTCACCATCGACAAGTGCGCCGAGTTCAGCGACACCCCGGGCTGCCTGAAACAGGTGATCTGCTACGGGCAGGCGCTGAAAGTGGCCGAAGAAAAGTAACCCGCTGTCATGGCCCTCGCTATCGTTCGCCTTGGCAGCCCACGCCTGCCCGATGAGGGGCTGCGGATCGGCACGGTGCGCCGCCCGCCCCGCGGCGTACCCAAGAGCGAATTTGCCAGCCAGCATTGGTACGATGTCTGGTTTCCCAACCTGGCCCCCAGCAGCGAGACCATGAAGCTGGGGCAGGCAGCCGAGACGCCCGCCCAGTGGGCGGCGTTTGGCAAACAGTACAAGGCCGAGATGGCGCAACCTGCCGCCAGGCATGATCTGGCGCTGCTGGCCGCCCTCTCTCATACCACCAACCTCTCGGTGGGCTGCTACTGCGAGCAGGAGTCCCGCTGCCATCGCGCCATCTTGAAAGAGCTGCTGGTAGCCGCGGGGGCCGCCATCCGCTAACTCGGTGAGCGACAGCGATACGATAGGAAATGGAGTCAGCCGATCTTAAGCCGTTATCAGGCATTTGATAGACAGAGAGGGCATCCCGAGGGATGCCCTCTCTCGTTGTATTCACACCTGCCGCGCCACGCTCGGCAGCAGCGGCTCGATGCCCCCCTCCTAATGCAGACTGGGCTCCAGCAACTGCTGCCGCAGCGAAGTCTCCTCGGCCTGAGTCATGGCATTCTCCGCTACCCCGGCGGCAGGCTCGATGGCCAGCCAATTGGCAAGGTCGGCGGTGGTCTCCTCCAGCGGCCGAAAGTTCAATCCCTTAACGATGGCCGCCTCGGCGCTTATAGAGCCGTAACCGGCAAATTCCGCCTGCGCGCAGGGTAGCAGGGTGGGATAGCTCTGCCAGGGCTCGATACCGGCCGCCATCAGGGTGGGCCAGGGCAGCCACTCGGGCTGGATGGGGCGAGTGGGCTGCAACCGGGCGCTCAGCCGCTCCAGCCAGTCACTCAAGGTAATACCGGGTTTGAGCAGGTTGAATGTGCCCCCCAACTGCTGCTCGGCCGCGCGCAACACAAACTCGGCGCAGTCGCGCACATCGAGATACTGCAAGCGATCCTCGCCACTGCCCGGCAACAACCAGGGCCCACCCTGCAGCACCCGCTTAATCCACCAGGCCATGCGACCGGTAGGATCATGGGGGCCGCACAGCACGCCCGGGCGCAAGATGCAGAGCCGATCGCCCCAGCGGGTGCGATACTCCTGCTCGCACAACACCTTGAGGGGGCCATAGTCAGTGGGCATTTCCCCTTCGGGGATAGCATGCAGCGGCGCCGACTCATCCATCCCGGGCATTGAGAAATCGCGATAGACGCTGATGGTGGAGATAAAGATGAGCCGCGCGCAGCGCCCGAGTAAAGCTGCCGAGAGGCTCGCCGCCTGCTCGGGGCGATAGCAGCAGGTATCGATGACGAGATCCCACTGCAACCCGGCCCCTTGCAGGGCGCTCAGGCTCTTGTCCCTGTCACCGGTGAGCTGCACCAGATCGCGCCAGTCCGGATGCTGGTGCAGGCCACGGTTGAACAGAGTCACTTCATGGCCCCAATCCAGCGCCAGCGCGGTGAGGTGGCGCCCCAAAAAGCCGGTGCCACCGATAATCAGCAATTTCATCCCTCTCCCTCCCCCTTCGGCGCGAGTGCGCATATTTCATCCTGACACGCCAATGCCTCCACCCTACGCAACTTGGCGCGCGGGCACAGCCCCCGACTGGCCGGGATGGGACAGGGATCACGGCAGCGCCACAGAAATTGGCGTAATGAGGCCAAGCCTGCGTTTTGGGGCCGCCTGTGCTAAATTGCCGGGGTTTTCAGTCAGGATCCGCCATGAAGTTCGAAATCGACACCCTCGGGATCATCCGCTCTCCCTACAAGGAGAAGTTCGCCATCCCCCGCCAGCCCGGTCTGGTCAAATCGGCCCGCGCCTGCCTCGAGCTGCTCCCCCCTTACGATCAGCCGGATGTGCTGCGCGGCATCGAGCAGTTCTCCCATCTGTGGCTAAGCTTCGTCTTTCACCAGACCATGGCGCAGGGCTGGCACCCGACAGTGCGCCCGCCGCGCCTTGGCGGCAACGAACGGGTCGGCGTCTTTGCCACTCGCTCCACCTTCCGCCCCAATCCCCTTGGCCTCTCTGTGGTCGAGCTGCACGGGATCGGTCGTGAGCGGGGCAAGCTGTGGCTGGAGCTGGGGGCGGTGGATCTGCTCGATGGCACCCCCATCGTCGATATCAAGCCTTATATTCCCTATGCCGATAGCCTGCCAGATGCCCGTGGTGGTTTTGCCCCCGACGCGCCCACCCCGCCGCTGGCGGTGAGCTTCAGTGCCGAGGCAGAGCAGCAGTTGCAACCCTGGCTCAAGGCCCACCCCGAGCTGCGCCAGCTGGTGGGCGAAGTGCTGGCGCAAGATCCGCGCCCCGCCTACAAGAAGGGCAAGCCCGATGAGAAGGAGTACGGGGTGCGGCTGTTTGACTGCAACGTCCGTTTTCGCATCAGCGAGCCGGATTGCATGGTGCTGGCCATCGAGCCCGCCTGAACCTGGGCGGGCCGACATCACTGATGCTATTTCACGCCTTCTTCACGTCACAAGGGGCTTAATGAGCCTGTAAATTGTATGGCATTGATCAGACTATCCACCCGGTTGCCAGTGATACCATGCAGACAGCAGAGGGCATCTCCTCTCTGACTGATGCCAGCAGCAGGCTATCGATGTATGGCAAGCATGGTAGCTCTGCTGTTGCCACCAAAGGATCTGGCCTCGCTCCGACACGTTTGAGTGCGGGGATACCACACGGATGTGACAGCACTTCGAAGGAACAAACCTATGCTGATGAACAGTGAACAACGTTATGGCACCCTGAATATCGGGCTGCACTGGCTGACCCTGTGGGCCATGATCGCCGTCTACGCCCTGATCGAATTTCGCGATATTTTCCCTAAAGGGGACCCTGGCCGTGATTTGATGAAGGAGTGGCACTTTATGCTGGGGCTGCTTATCTTCGCCCTGGTGTTTGTCAGACTGGCGCTGCGCTGGATGAGCCCGACGCCGCGTATCGTGCCCGAGCTCTCCCCGGTCATGCACAAGCTGGCAAAACTGGCCCACCTCGCCCTCTACGGTTTTCTCATTCTCACCCCGCTGTTTGGCTGGCTGCTGCTGAGCGCCGCGGGCAAACCCATCCCCTTCTTCGGGCTTGAGCTGCCTGCTCTGCTCTCCCCCAGTCCGGACCTCAAGGGGCTGATCAAGGAGGTGCACGAGACGCTGGGCAATATCGGTTACGCCCTGATCGGCCTGCACACGGTGGCGGCCCTCTATCACCACCATATTCTCAAAGACAACACCCTCACCAATATGCTGCCGCCACGCCGCAGCTAACGGGTAACGAGGAAATGCAGAGGGGGCCATTGTGGCCCCCTCTCTGTTTTCCTGAACAACCGTCATCTGCACCGCTGGCAAACGGCATCACGCCTGCTTGGCCAGCTCCTCGGTCGGCTTGCCTTTCGGCTCGTGCGGCAGCTTTTTCACATTGCTCTTGTTCTCCGGCTGCTTGCTCCCGGACGCACTGTTTTCAGACAAGGCCTGCAACACAGGATCGGCCTTGCCGGCCACGGTGGGCTGGGACTGGCCAACAAAGTTGCCGCCCTTGCAGATGGAGAGACTGCCCCCCTTGAAGATCCCCTGCATCTTGCCGCTCTCCAGGATCTCCACCTCAGCGGAGGTACAGGTACCTTCCAGCAGACCATTGATGATCACGTGGGGCGCACTTACCTCCCCCTCAACGCTACCACCCTGCATGATGCGCAGCACACCACCGATGAGCTGGATGGTGCCATTGATCTGACCGCGCACCTCCAGATCCCCCTCCACCTGCAACTCGCCCTTGAAGCGGGCACCGGCTGCAATCACAGTGGCGCCGGCCGACGCAGTAACCGCACCACCTTTGTTTCTTCCAAACATCCGTACTCTCTCCACCAACCACACAAGCAGAACCAGCGGCATCGGCGCCACTGGCCACAGAAAACAGGGCGACCCCAGCACGTAGAGCAGCAAGGCTGCCCCCCAGCAGAGCCAGACAATATAGAGGAGGTCGCTGCGCTCACGCTGTTGCAGTCGCGCCAGCAGCCTCCCGGCCATCTCTCTCATCACATCAAACCTTTCGCAGCATGGCTGCCGACCAGCATGCCATCGACAACCCGGACCATGGTTAAACGACCAGTTGGCGCGAACTCTGAAGTCCCGCTGATTCAGTCCCGATACAGCCGGGATGCATTAGGATTCGAATTGACTCGAAGCGACATACACTTTCTAATTGACAGCCTGGATCCCTATGACCGCTCACATCATGAAAATTCTGTTGGTCGAAGACGACAAGCTGCTCAATCACCACCTCTCCTCTCTGCTGACCGAAGCCGACAATCAGGTCTACAGCACCGACCAGGCCGGGATTGCACTGCACTACGCCGCCGACTATCCCATTGATGTGGCCATCATCGACCTCGGTCTGCCCGATATGGACGGCCTGCAACTGATCCGGCAACTGCGCGAACGGCAGATCCCCTTCCCCATCATTGTGCTGACCGCCCGTGGCAACTGGCAGGACAAGGTCGAAGGACTGGAAGCAGGTGCTGATGACTATCTGGTCAAACCGTTCCAGAAAGATGAGCTGCTGGCCCGACTCAATGCGCTGGTGCGCCGTAGCGCCGGTTTTATCTCGCCCAGGGTGAAAGCCGGTGATTACGAGCTGGATCTCTCCCGCAAGGAGCTGACCATCGCCGGTGAAGTGGCGGTGCTCACCAGCTTTGAATACCTCATTCTGGAGTACCTGATGCGCAACGCTCGTCAGGTGGTCTCCAAGCAGCAACTGCTCGACCAGCTCTACGGCGACGGCGAAGGGGATCCCAACACCATCGAGGTGATGGTGAGCCGCCTGCGCAAGAAGCTGGATCCGGAAGGGACAATTCAACCCATCTCCACCATCCGGCGTCAGGGTTACATCTTCAACCTCTCCTGTAACTGATGCAGTTTCATCTGCCGCGCCCCATCAAGATGATCCGCAGCTCACTGCACATCAAACTGCTGCTCAGCTCGCTGCTGGTCATCGCGCTGATCATGGGGTTTGCTGTCTACGCCCTCTACCTCGGCCACGTCGAGGAGCAGACCCAGAAGGCCAGCGCCCGGATGCAGGAGAACCTGGCCAAGCTGTTCTCCTCCACCGAGCCGGATGACAAGGGGTCGAACGTCGAGCTGGGGCGGATATCCCGTGGTGCGGGGGATCGCAACCTCGATACCCTGATCTGCCGCGCCGATGGCGATCTGGTCTGGTCGAGCCTCCATATGCCGGAGGTGATCAAGGCCAAACAGACTATCTGCGGCGATCTGATGAAGTATCTGGGGGGGATGGATCTCGACTACTTCTTCAAGAAGCACACCATCAAGAACGGCGAGAGCTACTTCGTCTACAGCCTGCGGTTTATCCGCAATCCCGGCAGCGGCACCACCGCCTACTACGTGGTGATGATCGACTCGGCCAAACGCTATCACGAAGAGTCCCGCACCTACCTCTACCAGACCGCCAAACAGGCGCTGCTCGCCTATATGCTGCTGGCCGGGCTGCTGCTGCTCACCACCTTCTGGAGCCTCAGCTCCCTGCGCACCATCGCCCGTCAGATCGACGATATCCGGGCCGGCAAGCGCGATGACCTCTCAAGCGATTTTGAGCGGGAGCTAGCCCCGCTGACCGACTCCATCAACCAACTGCTGGAAAACGAACGCCAGCAGACCCAGCGCTACCAGCACGCCCTCAACGATCTCGCCCACAGCCTGAAAACCCGGCTGGCGCTGATCCAGATCACCACCCGCGAAGTGAAGCTGGGGCGGGAGATCCACGACAACATCAACGAGCAGATCCTCACCATGGATCAGATGATCCAGTATCAGCTCAGACGGGCCGTGACCGGCCGCCAGCGCCTTGCCAGCAAGGGTAGCGAGCCAGTGCCGCTGATCGAGAAACTGCTGGCCAGCCTGACCAAGGTCTATCGCCACAAAAAGCTGCAAACCCACTTCAAGTTCGACGATGACGCCCTCTTCCACGGCGAACAGGGCGACCTGATGGAGCTGATGGGTAACCTGCTCGACAATGCCTGCAAGTTTGCCATCAGCGAAGTGAAGGTGACGGTGCGCCGCCATCTCGAGCGGCTGCGTATCGAAGTGGAAGATGATGGCCCGGGAATCGATCCGGCCAAATCGGAGCAGATCTTCCAGCGCGGTGTGCGGGCAGACAGTTCACCCGGTCAGGGCATAGGTCTGGCGGTGGTGACCGAAATCGTCCACAGCTATGGCGGCCAGATCCGGGTCGATGAATCCCCCCTCGGCGGCGCCCGCTTTACCCTGGACTTGCCCTGATCGGCATTGCCCTGCTCAGCCTCGCCAGTGATGGCCCTACCACAAGGCCCCCAACCTCGGGGGCCTTGTCGTTTCTGCCACCCAAGTTGTTTTAATTTATTGATCCGGAACTGATTCTCGCCCCTCAGACCTTCCACCACCGGCTTCAATCGGTATCATGGTTGCGCGGCACAAAGCCCCTCCCGGAGCCACACCATGAGCCTTCGCAGTCAGAAGGGTGTTATCCACAGATCATGGGTTAAAAGCAGCGCACCGGGGGCTGTAACTTGGGGGCGGTAGCGTTTAAACATGTTACGTTTGCATAAATCATACTACTTTTATATTAACTAATTTTTTATTATTTGTGCACAGATGTAAAATTTAAATCAATTAAAATACCAATAGTTTAAACACCTAAAATATCAATCCAAGCGGAGGCTTACAAGTATGAATAAAGGCCAGTCTAAAATAATATTAGATGAACGATGGAAACTAGAGGATTTCTCTATTTTAACAAAAGAGTATCAACAACTTTATGGTTTTTTTCATGCGTTAAGAGCTATTGATGAAGGTAGATTTTCAGGTCTAGAATTTGAACGAATGCCTTGGCTAGGTGGGGGCAGCGTTGTCGGTTTTTTTAGTATTATAGGTAAATTTGTACATCCAGAAGATCAACCTGTTGTTAGAAGAATTCAATATGCATCTCCTGGAGTTATTGAACTCACATTACTGGTTGAAGTGGCAAAGGATATTGGGATGGTAATCCCCCCGAAAAACTGAGGTGCTCATAAGTAGAATTTTCTCGTATCTTGAACGCAGGAGGTTCTACATGAAAACATCACGCTTTAGCGATGCACAGATCATCGCCATCCTCAAGCAGGCCGAGTCTGGTTCACCCGTCCCTGAGCTCTGCCGTGAGCATGGCATCAGCTCCGCCACCTTCTACAAGTGGCGCTCCAAATTCGGTGGCATGGATGCCTCTCTCATGGCGCGCCTCAAAGAGCTGGAAGAGGAAAATCGTCGCCTTAAGAAGATGTATGCCGAGGAGCGCCTAAAGGCTGAGATCATCTCCGAGGCGATGGCAAAAAAGTGGTGACGCCATCTGCCCGCAGGGAGATGGCGACCAAGGCTGTGGCTCATTACGCCATTTCTATCCGTCTGGCTTGCCAGGTGTTCAAGGTGAGCGAGGGTTGCTACCGTTATCAGCCCGTGCTGGCTGATGAAAACCAGGAGATTGCCGACTGGCTACTGCGCCTCACCGCCAACCAGCGCAACTGGGGTTTCGGACTGTGCTTCCTGTACCTGCGTAACGTCAAAGGCTTTGGCTGGAACCACAAGCGGGTCTACCGGATCTATCGGGCGCTAGAGCTCAATCTGCGGATAAAACCCAAGAAGCGGCTAGTACGCGCCAAGCCGGAGCCGTTGGCAGTCCCTGACCAACCGAATCACTGTTGGTCGATGGACTTTATGCATGACCAGCTCAGCGATGGTCGTTCGGTGCGGTTGTTTAATGTGATCGATGACTTCAATCGCGAAGCACTGTGCATCGAGGTGGATTTTTCCTTGCCTGCCTCGCGAGTCAAACGGGTGCTGGAGCAGGTCATCGAGTGGCGGGGCAAACCAGCCGCAATCCGCTGTGATAATGGTCCGGAATACATCAGCGAAGAGCTCAAGCAATGGGCGCAGCAGAAGAGGATTGCGCTGAGGTATATCCAGCCAGGCAACCCGCAGCAGAATGCCTACATAGAGCGATTTAACCGCACTGTGCGTTACGACTGGTTGGGCCATTACCTGTTTGAGTCACTGAATGAGTTACAGGAATTTGCCACGAACTGGCTGTGGGTTTATAACCATGAGCGGCCCAATATGGCGCTGGGCGGCTACACGCCGAAACAGCGCTTGGCACAGGCCGCATGACCTCTACTTTTGAGTGCTCCAAAAAATGGGGGGATTACC